>CALFVM010000101.1 GCA_937928665.1 uncultured Candidatus Methylacidiphilales bacterium | reverse complement strand
AACACCTCTACGCAGCGAAAGCCGGTCAGTATTTCAAAGCCCTTGTTTGCATACACCACGGGATAATCAGCCTCGGCCCGGACAATCACCAACCCTTCCTTGACGGACTCAAATGCTCTCGCCTCAAGCCGAATACTTGATTCCTCCGCGACTTCTTCTGTCACGTCTTCAATCACGAAAAGTCCACTCTCTGGGTTAGGCTTTAGAAAACGCGTTCGAAACCACCGCGATAACCCATTCACTTCCACCTCGCTGTGGGGGAGTTTGGGGGGTCTTTCTTGTGGCCACAGAGCCGCAATTGGGGGAAGCCGAGCGGTTAAGGCTGCAGGCAATACCTCATGGAAGGCCCGTCCCAAAACTGTCCCCGGGCCCATGGCCGACTTCAGGCTCTGGCCTAGGTGACACCTGATAATCGTCCCCGAAGAATCCACCGCGATGACGGTTGCCTTCTTCCCTTCCGCCATCAAACCGATGATCGCGGATGCCTCTTGGTTTAACGGTAACTCCCACCCCTCTTTTTCCCCCACAGGCATCCTCTTCCGCATTAAATCTAGCGTGAAACGCAAGTTTGCCTGCTGTCTCCACGCTAGCGCTATTGACCTCCCACCCGAATCATACCACCACTCGCTCTGGTGTTCCTGATCGCTACTGCCCGTCCCATCCGAGAGGTCCCTTTCCTCGGGAAAAAAGAAAATCACGGATCCCTCTGCACCGATTGACTTTCCCCCGAGCAACAAGAACACCCCGCACCTTTCGCTTTCTTGTGCCTGTGTGGCCGAACTCAATTCCGTTACCCGGCCCGACCATAGGTCCTTCTTCCATTTGGCGATCAGACGATTGATCTCCTCCCTCTCCAATCCCGGCGGCACAACTCCTGCCGCGTTCCACCTATCAATCCCGGTCTCAATCATCCCTACTGCTCCAGTGGCCCGCCAATCCTCAAGCTCACGAGTCTCAACATTCGACTCGATGTGCTTCAGCAAGGGGCTCAAAGAGCGCAACCAACGCGCGACGATCAGGCGATCCTTTACGGGCAACTCGCCAGGTTGCTCACCCAGTGCCAGCATCCATCCGATTCGTTCATTCTGATCGTCGAAAATCCCAAACGTCGCGAACCGCCGAAAGCCAGCTTTCTGTGGCCAGTCTCCCAGTTCCCGATTCAAGGCACGGATCGGCAGAGAATGCCAACCGTCGCCTAGGAAAAGAGAATGCTCGGCTGTGCGCGGAACCAAATCCTCCCCATGTCTCGAAACATCTTCACTCCAGAGCCACGGCACTTCGTGCACCATTCGCAGCACAAGGCTATCCAAAGGAAAGTCCTCCTCGAGCAGCAAACCGGGTGAGGCCGCCCCAAAACACCTCACCGTGTAGCCCGCTCCCAAAGGACTTTCATGAAAAAATATTACGCTTTGCCAGTCACCTTTCCCGAGCAAGGAACGTGCGATCCACGCCATGGCATCCTCCCGGGAGCAATGCGATCTGAGTAAACCCTCGAAAACCGCATCCTCACGACCAAGATTCCCAGCTTGCACGGGTTCGAGCATGATCCACCATCCAAGCGGCCCGCACCAAAAGGTTACCTCGCACTCTCTCCCCGCGAAGCGGTGTGGCCCACAGTAACCGATCGCAACCTCACCGCGCCTTATGATCGATAGCAGATCCTCCTGCGCCCAGTGATCTAATCGGCTTTGCACAAGCCTCTCCGCCTTCAGGCCCGTTACCTGCTCCGCCGCACCTCCGACAAAGTTGATGATCAAGCTCTGATTATGTCCATGCAGAGTCGCGCAAGCCCCTTGAGCTACCTTAAAATCAATTTGGCAGCTAAGCGACTCACTCCAACCCGGGGTGCCAGACCACCCACCCCCAACGCTGTCCATGTCAACTCCACCGCTCCACGTGCAGACTGCGCTCGTTCAGCCCAGCCCGCTTCCATTCCTCAACTAACGGACGAACGTCCTCTCCTTCTCCCACTACGAAAACCTGGTGATCCCCCACGTTCGGCACCAGTTCTGCGATTTCCTTCAAACCGAACACCCCTTCCCCCTCTTCTCTTTCAACAGGTAGGTAATGCCGTGCCCCTTGGGCGGAGGCCGAAAACTCACTCTGAAACAACGCATTTCGAGCACCCCGGATGACATGTATAAAATTAAACTCTCTTGGCTCCTGCGTATCCTCCAAATACTGCCAAAACGAGCGGATCGCGGTCACACAATAGTCAAAACCAATCGCAGTAACCGGTTGTGGGTTATTGGTCGACAAAACAAAACGTCCCATGGGCGGCTTCATCGAGATCACCTCGCCCAGCCCGATTCCGTCATAGAACCGCGTTCCAAAATTCCCCGTCCGCTTCACCACCAAATCAAAACTATCCCGGCGCAAAGGAGATGATGCCAGGCTCAGGGCACCGGTTAGTGCCGGTTCGGACCCCGGTAATTTCACCACACAAAACTGACCCGCATAAAACTCGAATGGCGTCAGCCCGTAATCAAACCGATACCGCCGCACATCTGGTAGTTCCTGAACGATATCCTGGACCAAAAAAGAAAACATTCCCGATTCCATAGGGCGATTACTTTCACTCATGATGCCATGATTTCAAACCGCTTAAGTGGGGCATACATAAACTCCCGGAAGTATCGCTCTGCCCATGCCTCGCCAAAGACTTTTGATAGAAAGGGACGTCCCGGCGTGTTCTCCACATGGTGATGAAGATAATCGTTGAGAGCCGGACCACCACACCATTCCATTTTTTTATCGCCCCACCGGCCCCGACAACGGTTTAGCCAGCGGCTCAGATACTCGACAAAGGCTCCCTGCACCGCCCTGGTCTCATCCTCCGTTCGTGGGCGGGTATAGATACAGAAGGGAGTAAAATGCCTTTCCGCCCATCCCGGCAACGCCCCGCCCGGGGTTAAGGTTCCCGCCCATTTTCCATGTAAACCCGCTAGTTCGGCTGCATCCGCCCCTGACAACGCATCCGCCCCCTCCGGCATCTGCCAATCCACAACCGCCACCTGCACTCGCCCCCCCATCAGAATCAACTCACTCGCAAATACCGGCAGCCTTTCCGATGCCCAAGGAAAAATCATTAAATTGAGGATCTCAATTCGCTCTGAATAAATCAGCGCACACCGGCCCTCGGCCCCTTCCGGGTGAGCCCAACACAAGGAGGCTGCCCGGACCCCGTTTCGGCCAACACGTTCGGAAAAGTCCTCCTCCAGCTCACGTGCTTCGAACGCGGAAGTCGCCAAAAGCCGTTTCATTTCTTCCTCTGCCAAACCCAAACAACGCAACCGCGTCTCCCCGGGTATCATCATGATCTCACCCACTCCTGAAAAGTCCCCTCCACCGCCTTGGACTCTTCCACTGACCATTCCTCCCGACTCATTTCCACCAGCGAGCGGAAGACTTTACCAGCCATCTCCCGCGTTGGCTCTTGCAAAAATGGTGTCACTGCGCGGCCGAAATAATTCCCATCCTGCCCACGTCCTAAAGACATATCCCAACCCGTTGCCTTCAAAACAAGTCCGACATCACGCCGACACTTGGATTGATCAATCTCACGACCCAAGCCCGCACGCTCCACCACCCGATCGGCCACCTCCTCACCTTGGATATACAACCTGCGGCCTACCATCAGACCGGGCACACCGCTTATCAGCTCATCAAGAAGTTTCAGCCGATCAGGCTTCCCTTCCATGAGTTGTTCAAATTGTCCCCGAAGATGGCGCACCATTCGGAGGACCGTCTCCGTCTCCAGGTAACCTGCCTGCCTCAGAACCTCCCCACCAAACCAACGGAGAACCCCGGCTGCGCTGGGCTCTCCGACGCACACGGCCACGGCTACCCGTCGAGCCAGCCAATGCTGATCCCGGGCACAGGAAACCCCATGTTCTGACGCCAGGTTGAATTCGTTGGTCATTCGCCACATCTCCCGCAGTGCCTCACTCTTGTCCCATCCCCCGGCCACTTCACTTACGCGGGATTCCGCCCGGCTCCAGACCTCGGGAATATCCGCCAACAAATTGGCTAGGGCCGTCTTTAACCGGGCTGCATCCACCCGTGTTCCCATAGGACATGAGCTCCGCAATTGGTCCGTCCAGAGAAAAACCGTGGACAAACCCATCGGCTCTGGCCCTCCCACCAGGCCAGTCACTTCCCGCATTGCCCCTCCCAACAAGGCGACTCCCGCCCCGTCGGAACATTTCAACATTTGCGACAATTTCGGCCCCAACACCCCAACCTGACCCCACCCTTTCGCCTGCACCTGCTCGCGCTCAATTGCTTGCTTCATCGCCTCCGCTGCGCGGCGAATAGGCGTTAAGTCCAACTCTAAAAACCAGTCCCGTACCGCCGATATTACTGCGGACAATTGCCTTTCAAAAACACCTCGATTCAATGGCAGTGACAAAATCGCGGCCCGGGCCAGCCGTGGCGAAATCTCCCCTTCAGGCTGAGAACCGAGTGACGCCAGCGACAACATCAGATTGATCGAGTCCCGCCAAGCTGCCTCCTCTTTCGCATCCGCGCTGAACACGGGCTCATCCCCACCATTCACCCGGCGTGCAATTGGACCCACGACGCTCAGCCAGCGCCCGCACGTTTCCAATTCCGAAAACCAACTCGTGAGACTTGCCTCAGCCTCCATATCGCCCATTGGACCCCGCTTCAATTCCACAGAACCCCAGACCATGGACCAAACCAGCTCATTGTAATTGGTGTAGGGGACCACCATCTGAATCAAATACCTCTGTAGATGAATCCGGGCAGAATCCGCCGTCTTTTCCTGAAGAAGCTTCCCCAGCACCACCATGAGGCGGCTAAAGTCCCGACGACACTTCTCCGCGTCCACTGCGTGTCCCGCTGCCGACAACTCTCCAGGGATGATTCCGTGCAAGTGCTCGACCGTGGCACTGGCCCAGTCACTCGCTGACTTCATGATCTGCACCCCCGCCCGCATTTGTCGCAACCACTCGACCCAGTGCCCGAAGTAAATCACCCGTGCGATGTCGCCCTCTTCCAGCCGGCTGGCTGCTTCGGTCATCCACCCCATCAGGCAGCGCTCCGCCCATTGGCTTAATTGAACATCACCTCCTGCCCACCGCCCCATCTCCTCACAGCCCTCATCATCCAGTCCGCCGTGCAAAATAAAGGCAGGCCATTGCCTGGACAAAATTCCTTCGAACGCTTCCCCAACCGCTGCCGGAACCTCGAACCCTTGGCCCGTTACTGGAAAATCGAGAGCATACCGTTTTGCTTCAGACCGGTGTAGGGCCATCCACCCGGCTAGCTTTCCTTGCTCCTCCCTGGCCCAACCTGCCAAAGCCGAAGACTCAGCACCGACCAGACCCTCCCGAACTGGTGCCCGACTCATGGCGTCTCGGAAAACCAGTCGATCAGGCAGAGAACCTCCCTCGGCCTCATCTGCCCCCGGTAAAATCGGTTTCAGAATACGTTCCACGGCTGCCCCCGCCTTCGGCCCTACCACTTCCTCACCTGCCCGGCGTAATGCCCGCAGTTGTGTGGCGAAGAGACCTGAAGACCTCGTCCGGATGTAGGCATTGACCACGTTATTCCACCACAAACCGACAAACTCCTCCGGATCACTCACTTCCGGATCAAGTGCCTTGGCAATCCGCCTCAGAATCAGCGATTGATCCCGCACGCAGAGAGCCTTCGAAGTTTCCCCGAAAGCTCCCTTCCTCGTTTCCGCCTCTCTGGCATACTCCGGCAATTCCGCATACACCTGATCCGCCGCCCGTTTCGCCACCTCCACACTGTCCATCCACAAACGCTCGCTTAACACCGCCGAAGTCGTTCCTTCTGCCACCTTTCGCAATATCGGCACGACCCCGCACGTCCGCAGCACCTCATGAGCCTCCACCATCTCCACTGCCTTGAGATACGTCCGCTCAAAATCCTCCACATTCGGATGCTTTGCAAACGGCACCACCTCCCGGGCCAACCAGCGCAACGTCACCCTCGGTGCCCGGTGTATCCCCACATGCAGCCAGGCTAGCACCAACCGACGCAGCAACCACAGGGCATCCCTCTGACAGGTCGCCTCCGGAATATACGTTTCAATTGCCAAGCCGTGGGCGGTTAAATGAGGCCAGGCGCCCAACACCCGTTCCCCTTCCTCCAGCCAGCCTCCTAACTTTTCCAAATGTTCCAAACCCTGCGCCACCCTCTCGTGCAAAGACCCCCCAGGCCCCACCGCCCCAAATACCGTTCTTAGGGAAGAAGCGATCGTCTTCCCGTGCTGCCAACCATTTTCCATTTGGCCCAGCACAATATTGACCAGGAACCAGCGTCGCAAATAAGTGGTCTTCTGTTCCGGGTTACGAAAATAAATATCAGCCAGACAGGCATGATCCATCAGTGCAATCACATCACCTGTCAGTCGGCTGTTACTCCTGAGGACCTCCAACCCTTCCGTGAGATTTTTAACTGCCCGCTCCGCCACCCCATCCATCCATTCACCGGCTTTACGGCGCAACGCCACCCATTCAACAGCCGCCTCCATCTGCTCAAGCGGTTCATCCACCCGATCCACCCAGGAGCGCTCTGCCACCAGTAACAAGGACTCCGCCAGAACTTTCCGCGCCTTTCGAAAGTCAGACGGACTGACCGAGCTGAACACGCTTTGTCCGTGGACAATCGCCCACACCCGGATCGGTGGCGTCGGCTCTGTCCAACCGCCTGCCCCCATCAACATTTCTCCCACCGCCGCCTGCAACAAAAGCTTAGAGTCGACTGTCGGTGGCATGCCCACCTCCTCAAGCAAGGGCTGGATCTCCGGGTACTTGCGGTGCGCCGCTCCGGCAAAGCCAATCCCCGTCGCGCACTCCAGCATTCCTTGAAACAACTCACGCAAATGCCCGGCCACCTCCAAACCGGCCCGACCCTCCACGCAGTTTTCCAAAACAGAGAACAGGAACTGCCACTCCTGCAAGCTGCATTCATAGCGAACCGCAAAACGCTCGGCTGTAAACCTTACCAAAAAAAGCCTCACTTCAAGGCTCAGACTCATCTCCAAGACCTCGGTCAGGCCGGCATAAAACTCACGAATCAGTTCCTTGGTCGCCTCCCTCTCCTCCATCGTCCACGAAACCCCAGGCTCCCCGGCACAATAGCCCAGAAAACGTGCGGCTGCCTCCTCCGCCATTGCGTCCACCTGCGACCGAATTGCGCAGGCGGCCTGACCAAAGCGAAACGCCTCCGCTAGTTTGGCCGCAAACACATCAAAAACAATAAACTCCTCAAAAGTCATCTCACGTTCGGCTGCCTGGATTAACCCCGCGACCACCCGCCGCCAGGCCTGGCCCATCCTGGGTTCTCCACCGATCAGCTTCTTCAACTCAATGTGCGCTTCCTGGGAGAAGGGTGCTGGATGATCTATCCCTAGGGCCATCGCGTCGCTCACTAGGTTCAAGACCCGGATCACCTCCGGTTCCATAATCGCGGGTGGCTCCTCCATCGACTCCCGCAAGTACTTCACGGCAGACGCCGCTATTTGGCGGCTCCTTCGCTTCGTGGCCTGCTGGGCCTCCATCGAGGACAGGTAAGCCTGTCCCAGCTCCGCATAAGCGTCATGAGACGGACGAATGAGCAGGCGCGAAGATTGAAAAGGCTCAAAAATAATTGCGTGAATCTTCATAAGTCTTCAGAGAAGTTCATGATCCAAAAACTCCACACTCCGGCTGACCATCCCCGAGTCGGTTGTCTCCACATACCGTCGTCGGGCTGGCAGCGACTCTCCGCCCAGCCGGATGTAATCATCCATAAATGCCTCCACCCTGTTTAATTTTTCCGACTCCAGATTCCAGTAATATGCCGTGTAATACGTCGACGCATACCGCCCTGGAGAACATTCCTCGTGCGCGTCAATCGTAATAACAAACCTTTGCCGGGCATAACTCCTTCCAATCATCGTCAATTTCCGGTCCCGAATTCGATACCAGCTCCCCATCTTATCCCCCAGAAAGTCAATCCGCCTCCCATAAACGCTATCATCATCTCCAAAAACCACCCCCGTTGGCGAGGCCATCCGGCTGACTGTGGGATGCTCCCGGTGCGCCAAAAACTCCTCGATCTGAAATCGTAACCAGGGCTGATGGGGGAACGAGGGAACCGCCAGTTCATAGTTCCGACTACCACCCGCCCGCAAACTCCCACGCCACTCGTCCCCTCCGGCCAAAATACGCAACCGACAGGCAAACCCCTTGAAATCCTTCGGCCAATGGTAAATCGCTGCTCGCGTCTCTGCCAAGAGGCGACCGGCCTCTGCATCTCCGCACACGACCTGAGTTTCCGCAGCTTCCCGCGCAGCCTTTTCCACAAACACACTTTCCTTGGGCGTATCAAAGCCCAGGGGACACCGCCCCTGCCCTGCCTTGGACCCAGCTCCATCCCTGGACCCCAAGTCAAACCATTGTCCAAGCCACCGCTTCAATCGGGTCACCGGGCAACGGCTGGGTGCCTCACCAACAATCGCGCTTCCACTCGTCGTCATAATCTCTCCTCGTTAATCGGTTCGGGGAAGAAGAATCCGGATCGTTGAACTCCTCCCCACGCACCGACACTCCATTAAGCCGTTCATGGCAAAAACCAGTTGCTTCACCGCGAGAAAAACTGCGTTCTCCTCGAGATCCTCTGCCCGTTGGTTCACCTCGCCCAAACACAAACCGAGAACCGGGCGATTTCCGGTCAACGACGCCGGAGGCCGCGTCAGGGTAACAACCCCAGGCTCAGCCAGCAGGGGTTGCAAACCCTTCAGCACCACACACAACAGGTCCCAATGACAGACCACCGACTGTGGCGGCCCTTCCTCCCACCTCACCTGCCACCCCGCGGCCCCGAAAGTATCGGTCAACCGCCTCTCAAATTCCTCGCCCGACAACGTTCGTCCCAATTCGGGACTCTGAGCCCGCAGATCGTGGAAACGACGCACCGAAACTGACAGGGACCGGGTTATTTGCTCCAAAGTTGACGTCACCCCCGGCGTGCCAGCCACTTCTCTTTCTCGCCCAGACCGTTCCATGATCAGGCGGATTGCACTAAGCGTGGTTAAATCGTTTGCCAAATCATGGCACAGCTTCATTCTATAGCCGCCCCACAACACGGTGGCATGCAGTGCCTGCGTTTCCGCCTCATTGCCTTCGTTGATCTGCAAAGACTTCATCGCTTACCTCCATTCACAACGTCATTAAACGCTGCTGCGCCGTCTCCGTTAAATAAGCCTTGATCTCTTCCTGCCGAGTCGCGT
>CALFVM010000100.1 GCA_937928665.1 uncultured Candidatus Methylacidiphilales bacterium | reverse complement strand
TTTGATCAGGCAGGCTTCGGCCTGTTCGATGTAGTCGGTGGCAAGTTTGTCGCTGGGCTTGGCGGCGAGTGCCTGGCGGAAGGCGATGAGGGCGCCGGTGAAATCGCGGGCGCGGAAGGCGTGGATACCGCGAAGGAAAGGGTCGAGGTAGGCGCGGAGTTCCCCGGGGAGGGGTTGGGAGGAAGGACCGTGAACGGTGAAAATTTCAACGGGTTTGGTTTTGCCTTTGACCTGAACGAGATCGACGGGTTGGAGGTGGAAATCGTCCCGGACGAGTTCGGCAAGGTTTTCGCCGATGAGGAGTTCGAGGCCGTATTCTTTGGTCAGGCTTTCGATGCGGGAGGCGAGGTTGACGGCGTCACCGATGACGGTGAATTCCATGCGTTCGGGCGCGCCCATGTTCCCAACGATGACTTCGCCGTGGTTGAGGCCGATGCCAATGTGGAAGGGTTTGATGCCGAGAGGTTCCCAGAGTTCGTTGAGTTCGCGGAGGGCTTTGAGCATGTCGAGGGCGCAGCGAACGCCGTTGCGGGCGTCGGTCAGCTTGTCGGCACTGAGGGTGTTGCCCCAGACGGCCATGACGGCGTCGCCGATGAACTTGTCGAGGGTGCCGCCGGTCTGGAAAACGCAGCCGACCATGGCGGTGAGGTATTGGTTGAGTTGTTCGACGAGTTTGGCGGAGTCGGCACTTTCGGTCATGGTGGTGAACCCGCGCACGTCGGAGAAGAGGACCGTGACGGGCTTGCGGGTGCCGCCGAGGAGGATTTCGTAGGCCTCGCGGTGGTCGAGGATTTCGCGGACGACGTTTTTGGACATGTAACGTTCGAACATGCTGCGCGTGCGATTGCGTTCCAGGCGTTCGAGGACGAACTCGTAGCTGAAGCCGAAAAGGGAGATGGCGTTGAAGTTGATCAGGGGGATTAGGCAGTAGAGGAAGATGTTGCCGTAGTTGTAAGCGAGGATGACGATGAGGATGAAGCCAAGGGAGATGCCGAAACCGGTCCAGAGGCGGTGTTCGGCTCTGGGGATAAGGGGACCGATGGCCAGGGCGAGGAGGCCGGAGGCGAGAAGGATGGCGTAGTTTTGGGTCCGCGTGGTTTCGCGGAGAAACTCGCCGTGGATGGCGGCATTGAGGGCGTGGAGGTGGAGTTCGGGGCCGGGAAAGTCGAGGTCGAAGGGGGTGCGGAGTTCGTCTTTGAAGAAGTTGCCGTAAGGCCCGATCATGACGATCTTGTCGCGAAAGACCTCGCCGTTGGCAAAGTTCTGTTCCCAGAACTTGGGGAGAAAGAGCCAGTGGATGGGGTATTCGTAAAAGGTGCCGGGTGGTCCGGCGAAGCGGAAGCGTTTGAGATGGCCGTCGGGGAGGGGCATCCGGCTTTCGAGACCGATCCGGCGGAGGGCTTGGGCGGCGAAGGTGTAAAGAATCGGTTCGCCTTCGACCAAAGGGGGGACGGTATCCCCGCGGGTATCACCGACCTGCCAGAGTCCCAGGCGGTAGCGTGCGCGTCGAGTGACGCCGTCGATGTCATCGGACCAAAAGTTAACAAGGGCGGTCCGGGGATCGTCGATGTCCTGATCGGGAATGAGGGTGGGCGTGGGGAGGGAGAAAACGACTGAGCCGCCATGGTCTCCGGACGGGTAGGCGAGGTTGCTGGCGAGGAGGACTTTGTCGGCGTGTCGCTCGATGGCCTCGCGGAAGACATCATCGCCGACGCCTTCACGGGGGAACATAAAGTCGAAGAAGACGAGTTTGGCTCCGGCCTCGGCTAATTTGTCGAGGACGGCGGCGTAGAAGGCGCGGCTGATCGGCCAGGTTTCCGCCAGGAGCTGAAGGGGCTCAATCTCCTCAAGTTCTTCCGGGTGGAGGGTTTGGCTGAGGAGCATCGCGTTGGGGTCGAGGGCGAGGATAAAGAAGTCGGCGGATTTTGGGGCCATGCGGCCGTGGACGAGGAGGAGATCTTCAATGGAGAGCTGGCCGCGTTGGAGGGGTTTGAGGAAGGTGAGCCCGACCGATGCGGCGGTCACGGTGGCTGCGATGGCGGCGAGGACAAGTTGCCGATTTTTCCACCAAGTTCTGCGCGGGGCCGGTGCTGCCATCGGCTCCGTACTAGGCGGGGGAGGCGGGTGGTGCAAGGCGGACGGCAGAATCGGGCGGGGTGAAAGGGGAGGTGCTGCAGGCCGGAGATAGGAGGATCTTGAGGCCAGGCATCGAGAAGGGCGAGGTGATCGGGAGAGTGGTTGACGCCGGGAATGATTGGACAGCGCAGGATGACTTAGCAGAGTTCAGTCAGGGTTTTGACATGGGGCTGAAGCGAGGGTTTGTTTAAGGAATTGGTGGAACCCTTGGTTAATTTCCCAAGCATCGCCGAGGGGTTGGCCGGTTTGCGGGTGGCAGGGCAGGTAGGGGGGCGGGCCGAACTCCGGGGTGATGAGGAAGGAGGTCCAGCCTTCGGCCCGTCGTGCGGCGAGGATTCTGCGCCAGAGAGAAAGAAAGCGGTCGAGGGTGGGGCGGATCCATGGGGCGAGAGGATCGCCGACCTGCGGGCCTTCCTCGAAGCCGACGCGGGCATGAATGTAGTGGGAGCGGTCGATGGCGATGGCCACGTTATGGGGTTGATCGGAGAGGTCGCTTTCGTGAACACAGAACCAGTGGGAGAAATCGGCGTTGAGGCGAAGATCCGGAACGGCTTCGAGGTAACGAAGGGTTTCGTGGGCGGCAAAGAGGGGGCGGCCGCGGTGGGTTTCGTGGGTGATGGGAATGCCTGTTTGGTGGGAGAGGCGGGTGGCCTCCTCGAAAACGTGCACATTGTCGGCAAAGGCGAAGTGATCGCGACCGGTGTGGCTATTGATGAAGCGGGGGCTGGTTCGAGCGGCCAGGGTAAAGCGGGAGCGGAGGCAATCCAGGTGATCGGATGGAGTCCGCCCCTCGGTGGTGATCTGGGCGATGAGCTCCAGTCCGTTGTCTCGAATCATGGCGGCGGCGACCTCGGGTGTCTCGGCGAGGCCGGGAATAAACACCTCAACCGCGTCGAACCCATCGGCGACGGCTCTTTGGAGAAAGGGATCGAGCGGGGTTTCCCCCATTTCCCACTTGGATTTGCCGAAGAGAAGTTGCATCGCTCGGGCCAGTTGACGGGTCCCGGCTGGGGGGCTCAGTGCGCTTTGAATCCCTGACGTTTGCGTTCCTCGATGACATGGGAGTAGTCGCGGCTGGGATCGGCGAGGTTTTGGTTGAGGAGGTTGCGTCCCCGGGCGAGGTAGATCAGTTGGCGGTCGGCGTAGTCGGGGTTGAGACGGGTGGTGGCGGGGATGAAGCGGAGGGTCCAGCCGCAGCGGCGGATGTGGGAGGTATTGGGCGGGCTGCCGTGCTGGGTGCGGGCATCGTGCAACGAGCAGTGATTGGGCTGAAGCTCGCAGGGTACGGCGAGTTCGTCACGGCGGTCGGCCTTGACGATTTCGGTTTCAAACACGCTCTTGGTGACATCGACTTTTTCGTAGTCGGAGAAGCCCATTTTGCCGGTGTTGTGGCTGCGGGGGATGACGTACATGCAGCCGTTGACGGTGGTGGAGGGATCGAGGGCGAGCCAGACGGTGGCGACTTCCATGGGGTCGAGCAGTTTACGCCAGTAGGCACTGTCCTCGTGCCAGGGGACGCGGCGTCCATCGCCTTTGGGTTTGCAGATGAAGTGGGTGGAGAAGAGGAGGATATCGGGGCCGAGGATGGGTTCGACCAAGTCGACAACCTCGGGTGCCAGCGCCCACTCGTTGAGCTTTGGATCACCGAAGTGGGGCGTATCCATGGCTTCGGGCCGCTGATCTTTCGGCCAGGCAGCGAGTTTTCGCTCAAAGTGATCGAGGAGCGCCTGGAAGGTTTCCGCCGGGAAAACGGGTCCGCGGGGGATGACATAGCCTTCCTTCCGATAGTGATCGACCTCGTGCGGGGAGAGGCGGGGCGGTCGTGGGCGGGTGGGGTGGATTGGCGTTGGGTCGAGGGGTGTCATGAGGGGAACAGGGTGGAGGATGGGAGGGGAGAAATCCTCCATCGCGTTGACACAAAAATGCTCTACAGTGATATTCATGCGAGTTTTGCATTGGCGCGACATCAGCCCGCGCGGGGAGCATCTTCATGTGGCCTCCATTTCCACAGCCTGGCAGAGGACACCAGGGTTGCACGGGCACGATTTTTATGAGTGTTTTCTGATACAGACGGGATCGGGGCAGCATGTGCGTCCGCATGGGGCGGAGGAGGTGGGGCCGAACGAGGTTTATTTTGTTTGTCCAGCGCATGTGCATGCGGTGACCGCCCGGCGGGGGGAGGGGTTGGAGTTTTTGAATGTGGCGATCGCGGCACCGGTGTTCAGGCTGGCGAGACGAAGCCTGCCGGGACTGGGATTGCTCTGGGATGATGGCGACATTCGCTCAAAGAAACTTCCGGTGTCCCTGGCAGTGCGGCTGCGGCGTCTGGCTTTGGAGGCGGCGGAAGGGCCGCATGATGAGGCAGACGCGATCTATTTCTTGGCCGGGCTGGTGCGGTCGGTGACGAGGGATTTGAGTCGCCCGGTAGGTGTGCCTTATCCGGAGTGGCTGCATGAGGCACTGCTGATGGCGGACGATCCGGAAGTTTTGCGCGTGGGGTTGCCGGCCTTGGTGCGGCTGTGCGGGCGATCGCGCGAGCATGTCAACCGGGTGTTTCGGAAGTATCTCGCGATGACGCCGACCGGGTGGATTGCGGCGGCGCGGATCAGGCGGGCGGCGTTTCTTTTGAGGACGACGCGGCAGTCTGTGTTGGAGGTTTGCCTTGAGTGTGGATTTGAGAGTCCGAGTTATTTTCACCGGTTGTTCCGGGAGACCATGGGGGTGACGCCGTTGCGGTATCGGCGTGAAACGGATTGGGTGGTCAAGCCTGCGGGTTGGAGATTCTGACCGCGAGAGAGATTTTTAGGCGGGGGCTGGTTTGCAATCGGGTGGGATAACGGTTAGCTTCCGGAATGTTGATGCGCGGCCTGCCTAAACCGGAAACGCTCCAAGCGGCGTTCGAGAATCATTTGCAGCGGTTTTTCGCGCAGCACCAGGCCTCGTTTCGGTACGGGGAGATGCTGGAGCCGATTTTTTATGATTTGTGCGAATTTGTCGGGCGGAAAGGGAAACGGATTCGGCCGCTGTTATTTTTGCTGACGCATCGGGCTTTGGGGGGAGAGAAGCCGGAGAATGACGAGGGTTTGCTGGATTGCGCGGTGGCGTTGGAGCTTCTGCATTCGTTTATTTTGATTCACGACGATGTCATTGATCGGTCGGAAACGCGGCGGGGTTTGCCGACGTTTCACAAACTGGCGGAGCGTCGTTTGAGTGTATTATCGGCGGCGGAGCGGACGGGTCGGAATGTAGCGATTGTGGTGGGAGACATGGTCTTTGCGCTGGCGGTCAAGACGCTGCATGAGGCGGATGTGGAGCCGGTGGTGCGCAATGAGATGGTCAGCCAGTTCCTGGCCTATGCGGCAGACACGGGGGGTGGGGAGATTTTTGACGTGCTGATGGGAGTGCGGGATATCACGCGGGTGTCGGCAGAGGACGTGGCCAAAATGTATTACTTGAAAACAACGCGGTACACGTTTGAAGCTCCGTGCGTAATGGGAGCGATGTTGGCGGGGGTGGGCAAAGCTCAGGTGGAGGCGTTGCGAAGGGTCACCGAACCGCTTGGCTTAGCTTTTCAGATCGATAATGATTTGCAGGAGTTTGCCCGGTTTGTTTCGGGGGATCTTTCTTCGTCGGCGGATTTGTTGGAGGGGAAAAAGACATTCCTGATGTTGGAAGCGTATGAACACCTCGACGAGGTGGACCGGACGTTTTTGCAGATGTGTTTGAGTGCGCCGACGCGGACGGAGAGCACAATTTTGAAAATTCAGGGCTTGGTGCGGAAAGCGGACGCGGTCTCGCGGTTGAGGAACCGGAGTTTGGAACTTTTCAGCAAGGCGGAATCGGCCGTGGCGGATGAGGCGTGGACGGAGGCGCAGCAGCTCGGTTTGGCCGAGGTCTTCAGGGCAGTCCGGTCCCGGTTCACGGCACTATCGACGCGGGCTGTCTAGCTCAAAGCGGATTGGAACAATCACCTGGGAGCTGACGCGAATACCGCCGACGGTGGCGGGTTGAAAGCGCCATTGGGCGACGGCGGAGCGGGCGGAAGACTCAAGAAGGGGAGGTCCCGAACTGGTTCGAATGGTGACCTGGGCGGCCCGGCCATCGGCGTTGACCTCAACGAGGAGCGTGACGGTGCCTTGTTCTTGGCGTCGTTTGGCATCGGGCGGATAAGGCGGGGGTGGATTCCGGAGGTAATCGGCCCGTGAGGCTGTCCGGACACCGGCGGGACCGGAGCCAGGGGTTCCGGGACTCCCTCCCGGTTGGGTTGAGGCGACGGGTGCGGCCGGGCGGGGCGGCACGGGCCGTGGAGGTCTGGGTTCGGGTTGGGGAGGTGGGGGTGGGAGAGGCTCGATTATGTCGGGATCGGGCTCGATTTGCACCATCTCGATTTCAGGCTCGGGTTCTGGTTCCGGATCAGATTCAAGGGGGAGAGGTTCGGCTTCGACTTCGGCGAAGAGTGTGGATGGGGCACCGGTCCCGGGGTCGGACGTGCCGAGTTCCATGCCGAAACGGGCGGATTCGCCAAGAAAGAACCCGCCAATTCCGATGAGCAAAAGGTGGCCGAGGACCGAGAGGACCTGGCAGGACCACATGGGAAGGGGCGCACGGGCGGTCACGGTTTCTCAGTTCGAAGGACCAGGCGGGTGAGCCCGCAAGACCGGGCGGTGTCGAAGACCTCAACGACTTTGCCGAAATGGGTTTCGTAGTCGCCCTGGAGAACGATGCGAGGTTGTTCGGCAGAGGCTGAGCCAAGGCGGGTGAATTCATGGCGAAGGGCGGGCAAGCTGGTCGGTTCGCGGTTGCGGAAGAGTTGGCCGTTGCGGTCAACCGAGATGGTCAGGGTTTCAGGAGGGATATCCTGGGGGATGGCAGTGGTGGCGCGGGGAAGGTTGAGTTCAATTCCCTGATTCTGGATCATGGAGAGGGAGACCATCATAAAGGTGGCCAGGAGGAAGAACATGATGTCGATGAACGGAATGATCTCGAGGCGGGGTTTGCGGCCCTGGCGGGGGGACTGAATCTGGGGCATGGCGGATCGACTTTAGGGGTTGGCCGTCGGAGGGGAGGTTCGGGATTTGCCGATGGTGAGTTCGAGGTGATTGGTGGCGTCTTCGAGCTTGCGCCGCATGGCCTCGAGTTTTCCGGAGAGGTAGTTGAGTGGGACAATGGCGACGATGGCAACGCCGAGGCCGAATGTGACGGCGATGAGGGATTCAGCGATCCCTCCGGTAATGGCATTCTGTTGACCGGCCAGGTCGGCTCCGCCAACGATTCCGAAGGCCTGGATCATGCCGATAACTGTGCCGAGCAGACCGAGGAGCGGGCCGAGGGTCACGGCGGTATCGAGAACGACCAGGCCTCGGTTGTAACGGTCGAGTTCGCGCCCGGCTCCCTGGACAAGGGCATTGGAGAGGGAGACGTCCCGGTGGGCCAGCCCGTGGGCCAGGACGCGGGCGATGGGATCGGTGGAAGTCTGGCC
The DNA here is from genome assembly GCA_937928665.1 of uncultured Candidatus Methylacidiphilales bacterium. Lineage (GTDB taxonomy): Bacteria > Verrucomicrobiota > Verrucomicrobiia > Methylacidiphilales > CALFVM01 > CALFVM01. Next base: position 1,131 of record CALFVM010000100.1, on the reverse strand, counting down.
GCGTTCGGAGGCTTCATCGAGTCGGCCACGTTCAACCAAAGCGAGGACGTTCTCGATATCGGCCGGTTTCTGGCGGAGGCGTTCGGCGGCGAGGAAAAAGAGCCGTTCGATGACCACGCCTCCGGTGAGGATGGAGAGGAGGAGAATGGGCCACATGATGGGGCCGCCTTTGAGGAAGAGTTCGAGGATCATGCTTGGGGCAAAAGAATAGAATGATGAGAACGGGTCGCAACAAAAAACGGTCAGTGGGTTGGCTCGCCCCGATCAGGCAGAAGTGGCCATGGAACCAGGCGAGGCGTTTCCTCGATATTTTGGCTTCTGGACATGGCATAGGTCTTGCATCACATTCTAGATATGGGGTGGGAGGTTGACCCTGAACGTCAGTTGCGGCGGTGCCTGCGGGCAGCGGACGGGTATCTCGACCTCGGGATGGTGCGCGAGGCGTGGGAAGAGATTGAGCTGCTTTCGGACAAGTTGCGGGCGCGGCCGGAGACGTTGATTTTGATGGCGCGTCTGTTGCATGCGTGCGGGCGGTGGAGTGAGGCGATCGAGATTTCCCGGGTGGGCAGTGATGCGTATCCGAATGTGTTCGAGTTTTATTTCCTGCGGGCGACGGTTTTGGAGGAGCGGGGACGGTGGGTGGAGGCGCGGGAGACGTTGTTGGACGGGCCCTCGGCGTTGCGGATGACCGATTTGTTTCACTACAACCTGGCGCGGTGTGAGGCGACGCTGGGGAATCTGGACACGGCGCGGCGGGAGTTGAAGCGGGCGATTGCGATCAACGGGCGGATGCGGGAGATGGCGCGGAGCGACCCGGCGTTTCAGGCGTTGCAGGGCGTTTGAGGTCGGTGCTTGGCAAGGGGAAGGGGCCGGGCAAGGATTCGGGGTATGCCTGAATATTATGTCCATGACTTGAGCCCGTTCCTGATCCGGTTTTCGGAGGACTGGGGGATTCGTTACTACGGTTTGGCGTATTTGGCGGGATTTTTGGCGTATTACTTCGGGCTGAAAGCGTTCCGGAAGCGGGGCTGGAGTGAGCTGACGGATGAGCAGGTGGGTGATCTGATGGTGTGGATCGTGGCAGGGGTGTTGGTGGGGGGGCGATTGGCCTATTGTTTCCTTTACGACTGG
>CALFVM010000099.1 GCA_937928665.1 uncultured Candidatus Methylacidiphilales bacterium | reverse complement strand
ACCCGCGACCAGCTCGGCTTCTCCGTCGCCGAGAGGAATGCCGAGGTGGAGTTCACCGCCGGGGTTGAGGAAGCGGGCGATTTTCACCGGACAGCGGCCCAGACGCGGTGGACGTCGTCATGTTCGTCGAGGGTCTGGAGGAATTCACCGACTTCGGCACGTTGTTCGTCGGTGAGGTCGGGATAGGACTTGGGAAGGAAGCCCATTTCGCTGGTCACCACGGTCCAGCCGTGGCTGGAGAGCCAGGTGGACACGGCGTGAACGGAGGTGCGGTCGGTGATGAACTTGGCACCGAGAACGCCCTCGGGAATATCGTCGTTTTGCTCGTGGGACAGGGGCTCGACTTCATTGGCACCGGCTTCGATGGCGGCTTCCTCAGGATCGGTGGAGGTGTCGGGATGATGGGCCTCGACCAGACCGACCTGGTCGAAGAGAAACTTGTTACTGCCGGAGGCACCAAGCTGGCCTTTTTTGAAGAGAACACGGATTTCGGGTGCGGTCCGATTTTGGTTGTCGGTCTGGACTTCGACGATGACAGGGATTTTGTGGGGGGCGTAGCCTTCGAAGAAAACTTGTTCGATGGCGAGGCGCTCATCGCCGACGCCGGCCCCTTTTTTGATGGCGCGTTCGATGACATCGCGGGAGACACTTTCCTTCTTGGCTTTCTCAACAGCGGTGGCGAGCTGGGCATTGAGAGCTGGATCGGGACCACCGTTTTTGGCGGCGATCATGATGTCCCGGACGAATTTGCCGGTGGTCCGGGACTTTTTCAGCCCGGCTACGGCCCGTTTGGCATGTAACCATTGTCTTCCCATGGAGGCATGAGCTTAGCCTCGGCCCCTGACCCGCTCAACCGCGAAAGCTGGATGCAGTTAAGACTCGGGTGAGTTCGGCTTGGAGGGCCTCGAGGCGGAACGGTTTTTGGACGAAGCCAGCACAGGTATCGGCTCCACCGCTGCTGGCGACGTCCTCTCGGGTGTAGCCGCTGGTGAGAATGACAGGGAGTTTCGGGTAGTGTTTGGAGAGGTAGGCGAGGGTGGAGAGCCCGTCCATGTTTGGCATGGTGAGGTCGAGCAGGGCCAGATCGAATCCAAACGGTTGCGCCTCGACGGCCAGGACGGCTTCCACTCCGTCGGCGACGGCGTGAACCTCCAGGCCGATCCGCTCAAGGAGCTTGGTGCAGACGTGGCGGACTTCTTCCTCGTCGTCGGCAAGGAGAATTCTGCCATGCAGTTTGCGTGCGGCTCCGACGTGACGCGATGCGGTTTGGGTTTCGGGAGCGGGATGGTCAGGAGCGACCGCCGGGAAGAGAATACGGACGCGGGTGCCTTCACCAGGCCGGGAATCGATAAGCACGCCGCCTTTGTGGCCGCGGAGAATGCCGAGGACGGCTGCCATTCCGAGCCCACGTCCAGTGAACTTGGTGCTGAAGAAGGGTTCAAAGATGCGGGCGAGGGTGGTGGTGTCCATGCCGGTCCCGGTGTCGGAGACCTGGAGGACGACGAACTGACCCGGTTCCGGAATGACATCGCCTCGGCAAGCGGCGAGTTCGCCGACGGTGAAGTTGGCGACGTATGAAGTGATCTTGACTGAACCGGGTTTGGTGCCGACGGCTTCGGAACCATTGGTGATGAGGTTCATGATGATCTGCTGAACCTGACCGATATCGGCCTTGATCGGGGGAAGATCAGGGGAGAGTTCATGCTCGAAAGAGACGTTTTTTGCGACGGCAGCTTTGAAGATGGCGAGGTTCTCGGTGATGAGGCGATTGATGTCGACGTCTTGGACAACGAAATGGCCCTTGCCGGAGTAGGCGAGCATTTGGCGGGTGAGATCAACGGCGCGGCTGGTGGCCAAGAAGGCGTCATCAACGGCCTGGCGTGCCGCGCAGTCCTCGGGAAGATCGAGTCGGGCGAGCTCCAGGTTACCGGTGATCGCGAGGAGGATGTTGTTGAAGTCGTGGGCCACGCCACCGGCCAGGACGCCAAGGCTTTCGAGCTTTTGGGAATGGAGTAACTGCCGCTCCATCTCTCGCTGTTCTTGCTCGGCTTTGCGGACCCGGGAAATATCGATGAAGGAGCCCACCAGTCCGGTGATCTCACCCTTTTCATTCCGGAAAACGTCCCGGTTGAAAACGACTTCCCGTTTGCGTCCGAGCATGTCCAGCATGGTGCCTTCGTAGCTTTGGCGCTCGCCGGTTCGGAGAAGTTCAAGATCTTTGGCGTGGTGCTCCTCGGCCTGGTCGAGATCGAACAGGTCGAAAACGGATTTGCCCGCGAAGGTTTCGACGGTTCGTCCGGTGAAGTCGAGGTAGGAGCGGTTGCAGCCGATGAACCGGCCTTCGCGGTCCATGTAAAAGACCGGGGTGGGGATGGCGTTGAGGAGGGTGCGGGTGAACTCCCAGTTGCGCCGGAGCTGGTCCTCGGACTCGCGCAGAGCCTGCTCGTCTTTGCGGCGGAGAAGCATCTGGGTCACCATGGATGCCATGACCCTAAGTAGGCTGATTTCGTGCTCCTGCCAGTGGCGAGGGGCACGGACGGCGTCAAACCCGGCGAAGCCAAAGCAGTCACCTTCATTGATTAAGGGGAGGAGAATCAGACTCTGGATGTTCTGGCTTTGGAGACTGGACTTGAACTCACTTGGTGCCATGGCGGACACGTCGGGAACGAAGAACTGCCGCCCGGCCATCTGGCTTTCGATAACTTCGGGAATCCGATCGAACGGGATGTCCTGGAGGTGATGCCTTTGCGGTTGAACGTCGGGTGCGCACCATTCGTGGGTGTTCGAAGCGGTCCGGCGGGCCCGGTTGAACTGAAACAAGTAGGCCCGGTCTGCCCCGACGAAGGTTCCCACCCGTTCAAGCAAATGGTTAAAAGTTGTGTCGATCCCATCGGTGCCCGCGACGAGAAAGCTTCCTGCCATTTCGGTGAGGAGTTCCTGAAAATGAGCCCGGAAGAGCAGTTCGCTCTCGTGTCGCTTCCGCTCGGTGATGTCGTAGAGGACTCCGGACCAGACCACCGCACCGTCCGGGATTCGTTGGGGGATGGCCGAGCCTTCAAACCAGGCTTCGCCCGTGCCGGGGCGGTCGAGGCGAAACTCCTCCCGCCATGGAGCCATATCGCGGGCAGACTCCTCCAGAGAGGTCATGAAGCGGCTGCGGTCGCGGGAATCGACCCGCTCGAAGGCCAGGGCGGCGTCAGCCAGCAACCGATGAGCGGGAATGCCGAACGCATGGCGGGCCGCCTCGCTCAGGTAGGGAAACGAGAGAACCCCGTCGGTACTGCGTTTGAGCTGGAAAACAACGCCGGGAACCTGGGCGGCAATGCGTTGCAAGCGCTCGTAGAGATCGCGGGCTTCAGCCTCGCGGACTCGGAGTTCGGACGTTCGCTCAGAAACCTCGGCCTCAAGGTCCCGCTGGCGTCGTTTTAAATAGATCACGACCAGCAGGGTCATGCCGGTGACAACGGCTCCGGCCAAAAATGCCAGAGCGACCTCAGCGACCAACCATCTCGAAGTGGGCGGGAGTCCCGCCCATACGGCCCAGGTTCGGTCACCGAAAAAGACCGGAGCCGCAGCCCGTTGCCCGCCGCGGGTGGCGGCGTAACCCGGCAGTGTGGCGACGGCCTCCCGGTCGGAGGCGCGGAGATCAAACAGTGCCGCCTCGATGCTGTTTCCGGCCGGGCCAAGACGCCCGTGGGCAATCTTGAGCATGAGGAAGGGTTCACAGGTTGCGCCGACCCGCCACCCGGGCTGGCCGGGGACGGCAGCGAGGAGGGCGTGACCCGTTTCGGGGGAGCTGACGGCGACGACGCGGTTGGGCGGAAGGGCGATGCCCGGAAACCGGGTACCGACGCGGACGGGTGGGGCTGAGTATTCCGACTGCGGCCCCGCGACGGCTGTGACGCTCCCGTCCGGAGCGATCAAGACCCATGCGGGGTGGGCGCGACTGACCGCGGTGACTTGCCAGGCTTTAAGGAAGCGTTCCTGTGTCGGCGGGGCACCCTCCAGCTGGCGAGCGATGATTTCCAAATTCCGGATCGTCTGTTCAATCTGGTTTCCGAGAAAGATGGCCATCGTGGTGGCAGTTTGTTGCAAGTCGGCAGTGCGGACGGTCTGGCTGCGATCCGCCACAACCCAGGCGGCGGTCCCGGTGAGAAGAACGCCGAAGGCTATCACGGCCACGCTTTCCATCAGGAGGTGAGGTGCCCGGAGTGCCAGGCCAATCCGGATCGTTTGCGAGAAGCTGGCCAGACAGAGCAGACCAAGGACAAGGGTGGCGATGAGGGGAACCCTGCGAGCCGTTTGCCTTTCCTGATTCCACTCGCTGGGATTGATCTCCATCCCCAGTGCCATGATCACCTCGCCCGTGGCTGGATCCTGAACCGGAGTCACGGCAGTCAGGAACCGCCCCCCTCCAGCGTTCGGTCCGGCCACGTAAGCTTCTCCCCGCTCGAACACAGCCCTGTCCTTGTTCGTGATGGAAAAAGACGCCGCTGGAGGCCATTTGCCTCGGGTGGGTTGGCCGAAGCTTGGCCCGAAAACAAGCCGCTGGTCTTCCTTGAGGATGGTGTAGAGGATGCGTTCTCCGGAGATGGGACTGTAGTCGCGGAGATGTGAGGCCACGAGGGCCTCGAACTCGGGCCCAAGGTCGGCGGTCGGGTAACCTTGCATCGAAAGTGCCGTCCGAAACTGGAACACTGTCGTTTCCGCCTGCTCTCGGAACTTCTCCAAGTGGAACTCCGCCTGCCAACGGGCCAAAAGGAGGCCGAGGACAATCGCCACAGCCAAAAAGACCGGCTGCATCCAAAGCAAGGCGGATTGAGCCCTCGCCGTCTGCGGCACCCGGTGCCACTCGGGAATCCAAAGCCCGATCCAAACGGTCATAAGAGCTGCCGAGCCGGTCCAGGCGGCGGCGTCGAGGCCGTCCTGGCTCCAGGCCAGCCCGATCGAGGTCAGGGCATCGGAGGGGACGGCCAACCCGGTCGTCAGCGCGTAAATGAGCCAACCGAAGGCCGAAAAACCGGCGACGACCCGCTGCCAAAGTGCGCCCCGATTCAGCGACGGCAGAAGCGATACGAAGGCAAGAAGTCCGGCGGGAAGGACCAACCCGTGGCGGAGGACAGCGTCGAGCCCTGCCCACCGGTTATCCCGCCAGCCCCAGGCACAGGCGACGGCAATCAGAAGCAACCAGAAGATCGGGAAAAGATCCTCCCGGCCGAGGTCCAGGCGTTTTCTGTAGCCAAGGGAAAGCACCCCAAAGGCCAATAAGGCGATAGAGGCACCCAAGCGGGCGGCCAAGATGAAGCCGGGGGGCACAGGGGTGTTCGGGGTGAGCAGATCGCCTAAGATCAACCATGAGTCAGCCGTATGACAGAGACCGAAGGCGGCGAGGAACCACCACCGTTGGGCCTGTTCCCGCTTCTGGATTCTGAGTGCCTGCCCAAAGATGAGCAGACCGAGGAATCCGGAGATCACGTAAAGGGCATCCATGGGGATACCGGTGAGAAGCACCGGACGAGTCAGACTATGGCCCATCCGTCATTTCGGCAAGCCGACCCGACAGTTTTCGGCTCGCCCTCTCGTCGCAACTCTGCATCCTGCCGGGGTGCGGATTGTCGCCACCGGCTTGCTTGGCCAATACCCGTTCGGCGGTGTCGTCTGGGACTACATTCAATACCTCCTCGGCTTTCGTGCGTTGGGGCACGATGTCTATTATTTGGAAGATTCCGGGTCGTGGCCCTATGACCCGGTGGCCAAGACCATTTCGGCGGATTGCTCCTATAACGTCGCCTTTTTGACCAGGATGATGGCCGAGTTTGGCCTGGGCGACCGTTGGATGTATCGGAATGCCGCCGATGGGGTTTTCCACGGGGCCGGGGAGGCACTGGCGCGTGAGCTGCTCCGGAGCGCGGACTTGTTGCTCAATGTCTCGACCGCAAGTTGGTTGGCGGACTATGACATCGGGGTGGGGCACCAGATGTTTATTGATGGCGATCCCATGTTTACCCAAATCCGGCTGGCTCGTGGGGAGGAAGACGATTACACCCGGCGGCTGCGGGCGCATGATTCTCACTTCACTTTTGGATTGAATGTGGGGGAGGCGGATTGCCTGGCACCAGACTGCGGGATCACGTGGAAAAAAACCGTCCAGCCTGTGGCACTGGATTGGTGGCCGCAGCAGAGAGCCAATCCGTCGGGGCTTTGGACCACCGTGATGAACTGGGCTAGTTACAAACCGGAAGAATGGGCGGGCCAGATTTGGGGTCAGAAAGATCTCGAGTTTGAAGCGTTCATGGATCTGCCGACCAAGACGCGGGAGCGTTTTCTCGTGGCCGTGGGTCGCGGGGTCGGGAACCGCCGTCCGACGGAGCGTTTGCGGGCAGCGGGATGGGGATTGGTCGAGCCGGATGAGGTCATTCCCGATCATCACACGTATCGTGATTTTTTGATTGGATCGAAGGGGGAATGGAGCATTGCCAAACATGCGTATGTAGCCGGGCGGACGGGTTGGTTCAGTTGTCGGACGGCGTGTTACCTGGCTCTTGGCCGACCGGCCGTGGTCCAGGACACGGGCTGGACCCGGCACCTGCCCTCGGGCCGGGGGGTGATCGGTTTTTCCACCCTAGAAGAGGCCGTGGCCGGGGTAGAGGCGGTGGCGGCGGATCCGGAAGGCCACAGCCAGGCGGCGCGGGAGTTTGCGGAAGCGCATCTTGATGCCCGGCTGGTGTGTGCGGATTTGTTGAGGCAGGCTGGGTTGGACGGGTAGAAGGCTAACGCGGATAACCGGTTTGCGCTTCGGGGGGAACGGTGCTTTCCTCCTCCTATGCCTGCAGAAATTTCCGCGCCGCCACCCCCGCCACCCCCGTTTGTTCCGGAGGCTCCTCCAATGGTGGAGGCGGATGTGGAGGCGATTGGGCGATTGCGGGAGACCTATGCGGCGCTGCGGTCCGAGTTGGGACGGGTGATTATCGGGCAGGACATTGTCATTGAGCGGTTGTTGGTGTGCATTTTTGCGCGTGGGCACGCGATGCTGATGGGGGTGCCGGGTCTGGCCAAGACGTTGCTGGTGCATTCGCTGGCGCGGGCGATGTCGTTGGAGTTCAGCCGGATTCAGTTCACGCCGGATTTGATGCCCTCGGACATTACAGGAACGGAGATCCTGCAGGAGACCAGCCAGCCGGGGCGGCGGGCCTTTGAGTTTGTGCGGGGTCCGTTGTTCGCAAACATTGTGTTGGCCGACGAAATTAACCGGACGCCGCCGAAGACGCAGGCGGCGCTGTTGGAGGCGATGCAGGAGCATCGGGTGACGGTGGCCGGGAAGCTCTATCCACTGGCTCCCCCGTTTTTTGTGCTGGCAACGCAGAACCCGATTGAGCAGGAGGGAACCTACCCGTTGCCGGAAGCGCAACTGGACCGGTTCATGTTTTTCATTGAGGTCCATTACCCGAGTTTGGAGGAGGAGCGCCGGATTGCGCGGGAGACCACCGGCGGGGGCAGAGTCGAACTGGCCAAGCTGATTTCCGGCGAGCAGATTCTGGCCTTTCAGGATGTGGTGCGGCGGGTTCCCGTGCCTGAGCATATTTACGATCTGGTGGTGGACCTGGTGCGCCGATCACGTCCAGCGGAGCCGGAATCGCCGGATTGGGTCAAGAAATGGGTTTCCTGGGGGGCGGGACCGCGGGCCGTGCAATATCTGATTCTGGGTGCCAAAGCCCGGAGCGTTTTGCACGGATCCTACTTGGTGCGGATGGAGGATGTGGAGGCGGTGGCGGAGCCGGTGTTGCGCCACCGGATTATGACTAATTTCCGCGCCGAGTCAGAGGGGATCCGTAGTCCGGAGATTATCCGACGGCTTTTGGCCGAACGGATGCAGGAGGCGGAGAAAATCCGGCGTTAGGGGCGGCGCGGACTCACACCGCTAAGACGGCGGCAGCAACTTGTTCGGGTGTGAGTGTCCACATGCAGTCCATTTTCCGCTGCGCACGGCAACGGAGTTGGAGGCAGGGCTGACAGGGAACACCGGAGGTGAGCACGGTGATGTGATCGCCGCGCGGGGCAGTTTTGGCCGGGTCGGACGCTCCGAAGAGAGCGACAACGGGGATGTCGTAGGCGGCGGCGATGTGGGCGGGTCCAGAATCGGTGCTGATGACAGCAGCCGCGCCGGAGAGTTCGCGGAGCATGGCGGGTAGGTCGGTGCGGTTGCGGAGGTCGGTAAGATGATGGCCGCGCAGGGGAAACCAAGGGCCTTTTCCGATGACGCGGATTTCGGTGTGGGACAAACAGTCGACCAGTTCCTGCACGTAGGCCCAGGGCCAGAGTTTGGTGGCCCAGAGGGTGTAGGGATGGAGTACGAAATAACGGGAGGCGGAGACGGAACGGGGCAAGGAATAGAAGCTATCGGGCAGGGGACGGCCCGCGAGGGTTTCGCAGGCGAGTCGGTAACGGTCAACGGCATGACGCGGCGTGTCCTCGATGATCTCGTTACAGGCCCAGTGAGCACTTTCACGGGCGGAGCGAAGCCCAAGGCGGCGGGGTGCGCCGGAGGCCAGGGTCATGAAGGCACTGCGGGCAAGGCCCTGGAGATCGAGGGCGGCGTCGTAGTTGCCGTTGCGGAGTTGCCGGGCCCAGGCGAGGATTTCTCCAAGAGGCCAGCGGCGACTCCAGCGGGCGCGGGGGAAGTCGATGATCTGGTCAACCTCGGGGCACGCCTGGAGGAGTGGGCGATAGGCTTCGTCGACGATCCAATGAAGCTGGAGGTCGGGAATGACCTGTTTGAGCAGTGGGACAATCCGGAGTGCCTGGGCGACATCACCCAGGGCGGTGGGCTTGACGACCAGTAGCCTCACACGGCGTTGGCCAGACGTTCGGCCAAACGTTGGGGAAGGCCAGCTTTGATGATTTTTTGCTGAGCCTTAGCGATGTCGTAGGTGACGCGGCGAAGTTCGATGGTGTTCTCGTCGGCGTCGTAAATGGCGTAGGCAGAGCGCCAGTCACCGTCGCGGGGCTGGCCGACGGAGCCGACGTTGACGAAGTAACGCTTGTCGGGTTTGACCTCGATTTTGCGATAGAAAAATTCGTGGACCTTGGAGTCTTTAATGAAGACGTGGGGGACGTGGGTGTGGCCGAAGAAGCAGAGTTGGGTGCGCTGGTAGGCGAAACTGGTTTCGGCTTCAGCGGCACTGAAGACGTAACCCCACCGGGCCGGACCATCGAGGGTGGAATGAACGACGGTGAAGTTGCCCACCGGTCGCTGCATAGGCAGGGAGCGCAGGAACGATTTCTGTTCTTCGGACAACTGATCGCGGCAGTACTGCATGGAGCTGGAGGCCAGATCATTGAAGTGGGAGATTTCCCGATCTTCTGAGGCTTCTTCGTCGTGGTTACCCTTGACGATGGGGCAGCCGAGAGCGCGAACGATTTCCAGGCATTCGGCCGGATTGGAATTGTAGCCGACAATGTCACCAATGCAGATGGTGTGGGTCACGTTCTGGTTTTGCATATCCTCCAGAACGGCTTCTAAACCTTCAAGATTGCTGTGAATATCTCCAAAAATTCCGTATCTCACGTGGCAGGTTTCCTCCCTGTTCCCTTGGGGAACAGTCTGGCATCGTCCGGTAAGTTGAGTTCTTCTTCAAGCTTTCTCAGTTCCCTTTCCACTCTTTCCCAGCGAACAGGGAGATCGTCCGGGTGACGCTTGTTCCATAAATTCCGGAAATAGTCGTAGGCTTCCTGGGTCCGACCGGCCCGTTGGAGGGCGTAGCCGACGAAGCGGTCGAGGTATTCAGGAGCACCCGGCAGGGCAAGGGCGGCCCGGTAGTGTTCCGCGGCCTGGCTGAAATCTTCCAGCCGGTGCCAATAGAGGTCGCCAAGGCGTTGATGCAGGACAAACTTCTCCGGGTTGGCGCGGATACCGCGCTCCAGCAGGTCGCGTCCGGCATCAACCCAGCGGCGGGATTCAACGGCCCGTTCGAGCGGGCCTCGTTTGGGGTTCTGGGCGGCGTCGATGCTGGCGTTCCACGCAAGGTGCCAGGCGCCGTGATCCCAGTAAAAGGGATCCCGTGGTTGGAGAAGCACGGCCAGGTCCACGTTGGTCCGGACCCTGGGCCATTCCTGGACCGACCACGCTTCATAAAGGGACAGCCAGACCATGGTGGCCGCCAGGCTCCGGAATCCGCCCAGCGCGGCGAGGGTGAGTCCCTGCCCGAGTTGGTCGCGCATTTCGGCGGAGATCTCGGGTCGCATGCCGTGGATGAGGCGGCTTTGGGTTTCGTCGAGATTGTGTTCCCAAGGGGTTTTGACCGCCGCCCAGAGGACGAGCAGGGCGACCGCCAGGGTGGTCGGCTTCATAGTTCACGATCCTCGAAGACGAGGGAGGCGACCGCGAGTAAGACGGCCGTGTAAACCGCAGAATAGGCAAGGAGATCGGCGGTGTAATGCCAGGAGAGAGGGTTGCCCGCGATGATTTCATCGATCACGTTGAAGGCGTGAAAGTCCGGAACGGTGAGGCCGACCAGGCCGATGAGTGCCGTCTTCCAGCTAAGCCCGGATTCGGTGGCCCAGGCCTCGCGCGCAATGTGTTGAAGGTGGCCGGCGAAATAAACGAGCAGGGTGGTGGCGACGATGAAAATGGTGGACGTAGCCATGGTGGAGAAGAAAACGGCGATGACAGCCACCAGACAGAGTTTACCCCAGATGAGGAGGACGGCCTGGAGAAGGCGGGGATCGCGGGTTTGCTCGCGGATTTGGTCGATCATCTGTCGTTGGAACTCGCTGGGCGGGCCTTCCGCCGGGGTGAAGTTGGCGACAAGAGACGCTTCCTTGTAGGCGAGGAGCCCGGCGAAAATGGCCGACATCAGAGCGATCATGAGGGTAAGGAGGAGGACCAAGCCGAGGTATTTACCGACGATGAATTCAAAACGACGGACCGATTTGCTCAAAACGGTGTAGAGGGTGCGACGCTCAAGTTCGGCCGGGATGAGTTGGGCGGAGCCAAGCAGGGCAATAAGGAGTCCGGTGATGCTGATGGCCGCGTAGCCAAGATCTTTGAGAAACTTGAGTTCCTCTTGGAAGGTGAATTGGGCGAAGTAGTTGGAGCCGCCGAGGAGGACGAGGCCAAAGATAAAGATCACGTTGAGGACACGCTGGCGCATCACCTCAATGAGGGTGTTGCGGGCGATGGTCCAGA
>CALFVM010000098.1 GCA_937928665.1 uncultured Candidatus Methylacidiphilales bacterium | reverse complement strand
TTTTGCCGTCCAGGATGTGAATGCGGCGTTCAGTCTGATCAGCGACTTTTTGGTCGTGGGTAACGAGGATGACGGTGTTGCCGGCACTGTTGAGTTCGCGGAAGAGAGTGAGGATGGCTTCGCCGGTGGCGGAATCGAGGGCACCGGTGGGTTCGTCAGCGAGGATGATTTTGGGGTCGTTGACGAGGGCGCGAGCGATGGCGACGCGCTGGCACTGGCCGCCGGAGAGTTCGCTGGGGCGGTGGCGGAGGCGGTTGGCGAGACCGACGGCTTCGAGGGCTTGGAGGGTGCGGCGTCGCCGTTCCTTAGAGTTTTTTCCCGCGTAGATGAGAGGGAGTTCAACGTTTTCTTCCACGGTCATTTTCGGGAGGAGGTTGAAGCTTTGGAAGACGAAGCCGATTTTTTCATTGCGGACGCGGGAGAGTTTGTCAGCACCGGCTTTGCTTACGTCAATCCCGTCGAGGGTGATGGTGCCGGAGGTGGGGATATCCAGGCAGCCGAGGAGGTGCATGAGGGTGGACTTTCCGGAGCCGGAAGGTCCGACGATGGCGAGGTAATCGCCGGCGTGGATATCGGTGGTGACGCCGTCGAGAGCATGGACGACCTCTTGGCCAAGGCGATAGGTGCGGGTGACGTCCCGGAGTTCGAGCAAGGCCATGAGCGGTCAGCCGCCGCTCGGACCGAGTTTCGGGCGGGAGAGAAGGACGGTTTCGTTTTCGTTTAGGCCGTCTTTGATTTGGACGAAGTCGAGGTTAGCGATGCCAATCTCAACAGGTCGCTTTTCGACGGGACTTTTGGCACCGTTGGTGCGGACGAAGGTGATGCGGCCTCCGTTGGTGTCGTTGAAGACGGCGGCGAGGGGGACGGCGAGAACGCCTTCTGCTTTTTCGATGGGGATGCGGACCTCGGCGGTCATGCCGGGGCGGAGGCGGGGGTCGGGGTTTTCGATGAGAATATCGACGGTGAAGCCTTTGATGTTGCGACGGACGGTGGCGGTGGGGGCGATGCGTTCGATGACGCCGGGCATGTCGCCAGTGCGGATGGAGTCAACGGTGAACTCGATGGGCATGCCGGGGGAAAGTTTGGCGACGTCAACCTGGTTGACGTGGGTGGCGATTTGGAGGCGGTCCATCCGGGCGAGTTTCATGAGCATGGTGCCGGAGTTGACGCTGCCGGCTCCCACGACGACCTGCCCTTCCACGACGGGGAGTTCGAGGATGGTGCCATCCATAGGGGCGAGGACGCGGGTTTTTTCCAGGCGATCCTTGACGGTCTGAAGGCGGGACTGGGCGCGGCGGAGGGTGTTTTCGGCGAGTTCAAGCCGGGTGCCGGAATCGGCAACGGCCTGGGCGGAGATCAGTTGTTTTTCAAAGAGGCGCTGGTCGCGCTCGTGATCGCGCTTGGCTTTCTCGGCTTCGACCCGGGCGCCGACGATTTCAATTTCCGCGGCATTGCGTTCAGTGAGCAGTTCCCGGTCGTCGAGTTCAACGAGGGTATCACCGGCGGTAACGGTTTGGCCGAGGGCGACGTTAAGTTTTTTGATGCGGGCGCTGATTTCGGGGCGAACCTCGACCTGGACGACCGGCTCGATATCGCCGGCGACGCGGACGAAGAGAGCGATGTCCTGGCGGGTGACCTGGGCGACGTTTTCTTCCTCGGCGACAGCCGAATCAGGGGCGTTGGCAATATAGAGGCGCCAACCCAAGTAGCCACCTCCGCCAATGAGGAGGAGGGCCAGGAGGGTGAAGGCGAGGGATTTCATGGGGTGGGCTCAGAGCATGATGCACAAGGGGGTGCAGGAAACGGTTTTGGTTACCAAACAAAATAGGGTGGAAAGTAAATCGATCAAGCCCCAGAACGTAGGAGATGAGCCAAGGCATGAGCAAGGGCGAGATCATTGATCTGTTAGAGGAGATCGCGGTTTTGCTGGAGTTGAAGGGGGAGAATCCGTTCAAGTGCCGAGCCTATGTGAATGCGGCGCGGGCACTGGAGACGTGTGTGGATCCGCTGGAACGGCTGGTGGCCGAGGATCGGCTGGGGGAGGTGAAGGGGTTGGGGGCGGCGTTGCAGGAGAAAGTGCGAACATTGGTGAAGGAAGGTCGCCTGGCGTATTATGAGGAATTGAAAGCGTCGTTGCCGCCGGGGTTGCCGGAGCTGCTGAAGATTCCGGGCCTTGGGCCGAAAAAGCTCAAGCTGTTGAATGAGGCACTCGGTGTGACCGATTTGGAGTCGCTGGAGGCGGCCTGCCGCGGGGAGGCGATCCGGGATTTGGCGGGGTTCGGGGAAAAGTCTGTGGCGAAGTTGTTGGCCGGGATTGAGCAGTTTCGGAACTATGCCCGGCAGCACCGAGCCGGGGACGTTTTGGGTTTGGCGGAGGGCCTGGTGGCAACGCTGCGGGAGCATCCGGCGGTGATCCGGATCTCGCTGGCGGGAAGTCTGCGCCGGGGCAAGGAGGTCATTAAAGATATCGATTTGATTGCCTCGTCGAAAGATCCGGTGTCGGTGATGGATGCGTTTGTGGGTCTGTCCGGGGTGATCCAGGTGGTGAACCACGGAGAAACGAAGTCATCGGTTTTATTAGAGGGGGGCGTGCCGTGTGATTTGCGGGTGGTGGAGGACTTCCAATTTCCGTATGCGCTGCACCACTTCACGGGGAGCAAGGAGCATAATGTGGCCTTGCGGCAACGAGCGATCGGGCGGGGGCTGAAGATGAGCGAGTGGGGTTTGTTCCGGCAATCCGCGGCAGGGGAGGAGGGGGAGCGGATTGTTTGCCGGGATGAAGCGGAGTTATTCCGGGCATTGGAGCTGGATTTCATCGCGCCGGAGTTGCGGGAAAATCTTGGGGAGATTGAGGCGGCGGAAATGGGAAAGCTTCCGCGATTGCTGGAGTGGACGGAACTGCGGGGCTGTTTCCATAACCACACGACGGCGAGCGACGGGCGGAGTTCACTGGAGGAGATGGCGGCAGCGGCGGATGAATTGGGGATGGAATATCTCGGGATTGCCGATCATTCGAAGTCATCGTTCCAGGCGCACGGACTGAGTGAGGAGCAGTTACGGGAGCAGGTGGAGCAGATTCGGGAGTTAAACAGCTCCGGGCGGTTCGGGGTCAGGCTGTTGGCCGGAGTGGAGTGCGATATTTTAAAGGGGGGCGAACTCGATTTTGGGGACGAAGTTCTGGAGGAACTGGATTATGTGGTGGCCTCGGTCCACGCGGGCTTCAGTGGGAGCGAAGCGGAGATGACGGCGCGACTGTGCCGGGCGATGGAGAATCCGCATGTGACCATGCTGGGGCACCCGACAGGCCGGCTGTTGTTGCAGCGGGAGGCTTACGCGGTGGATTTGGGGCGGGTGATCGAGGTGGCGGCGGCGACGGGGACCTGGATTGAATTGAATGCGAGCCCGTGGCGGCTGGATTTGGATTGGCGGTGGTGGAGGCGGGCGGCGGAGGCGGGGGTAAAGTGTGCAATTAACCCGGATGCGCATTCGGTGGAGCAGTTGGGTT
>CALFVM010000097.1 GCA_937928665.1 uncultured Candidatus Methylacidiphilales bacterium | reverse complement strand
TGGCGTCGCCGGAACCGGATGAGTTGGCCGTGCTGCGGCGGGCCGGACCGGATTGGTGGGTAGAGGACAAGCTGGACGGAATCCGGTGCCAGTTGCACCGGAAGGGAGGGGACGTGAAGTTGTTTTCGCGGGATCTCAAGGAGATAACCGAGGCGTTTCCGGAGATCGCGCGGGCGGCGAGGGCACTGGAGGGGGAATGGGTCTTGGATGGCGAGTTACTGGCGTTCGCCGAAGGACGGGCTCTGCCGTTTGGCGAGCTACAAAAGAGGCTGGGACGAAAGGAGGCGGATCTGTTTGTCCAGGAGGAGGTGCCGCTGGCCTATCATGTTTATGATTGTTTGTTTGACGGGCGCACGTTGGTTGGAGTGCCGTTGCGGGTGCGGCGGGCGGTCTTGGAACGCTTGTTTGCGGAAGGACGAATGCCGAAGGTGTTTGCGCTCACGTCGGTTTCTCCGGCGGTGGATGCGGGGGAGTTGGCTGTCTTGTTCCAGCGCGCACGGGAGCGGGGGAACGAGGGGTTAATGATCAAAGATCCGGAGAGCGTTTACACGCCGGGGCAGCGAGGCTTCGCGTGGATCAAGTTGAAGCGGGCCTTTGCCACGGTCGATGCGGTGGTGACGGCAGTGGAGTGGGGGCACGGGAAGCGCAAGGGATTTCTGTCGGATTACACGTTTGCGGTCCGGGACGAGGCGGGGATGTTGCGGACGTTGGGCAAGGCGTATTCTGGATTGACGGATGCGGAGCTGGCCGAGATGACCGAGATTTTTCGGAGAGAAACGATTGAGGTGGTGAAAGGGCGACTGCACCGGGTGGAACCGAAACGGGTGATTGAAGTGGCGTTTGACTCGATTCAGGCGAGTAACCGGCACGATTCTGGCCTGGCACTCCGTTTCCCGCGCATCAAGCGGTTGCGTCCGGAGAAGAGTCTGGAGGACATTGAAACGCTGGCGCAGTGCCGAAGGTTGGCAGGGCTGGAGTGACCTGGCCCAAGGTTCCGGCGGAACCTGGGAAGATGGCCGGGACACGGAGAGCGTGTTCCAGCCGGGTTAAGTAAGTGTCGCGGGGTATTTCGACCGCGCCGAATCGTGCGGTGTGGTTAGTAACCATCTGGGTGTCAAAGAGGGTGAAGCCCGCGTCGCGGAGGGCGATGAGGAGGGTGACGAGAGCTGCGCTGCCGGCGTTGGGGACTGTATGAAACATGGATTCGCCAGCGAAGAGACCGCCAAGCGCGACGCCATAGACGCCGCCGACCAAACGGTCGTTTTGCCAAGCCTCGGCGGAGTGGGCGACGCCGAGCCGGTGGAGTTTTTCATAGGTGCGGAGGAACGCCGAACAAATCCAGGTCTCTTCCCGGCCGGGGGCGGGGGTGGCGCAGCCGCGCATGACGGTGGGAAAGGCGGTGTTCAAGGTGATGCGGAACTCTCCGCGGCGGAGGCGTCGGGCCAGTCGGGAAGGGATATGAAAGGAGTCCAGAGGGATGATGCCGCGCGGGTCAGGGGACCACCAGGTCACGGGTTTGGCCGACCAGGGAAAGATGCCTTTACGGTAGGCCCGCAGGACCAGATCGGTGCTGAGGTCGCCCCCAACAGCCACGAGCCCGTCGTCCCGCGCCGCCCGTGGGTCGGGGAAATCGGTGGCTTCACCAAAAATGGTGATGAGTCGGCAAGAACGCATGATCCTGTAACCTATAAGGCTTAAAAAGTTCGGGCGCTACCTTTCCGGTTTGTGTTCCTGCTGCTTGCTTGGCTGCGGTTGGGGGGGTATGACGGGGTTCCTATGGAAACCTTCTTGTCGCGGATCGATGAAGCAGTGGCGGAGAAAAAATTGCTGGAAACGTCGGCGAAAAATCTGGGCACCTACTTGGAACGGCCGGATTTGGCGGAATGGGAGCGGGCGAGTTTGGAGGAGCTGGTGGGCGCGGGGGAGTGGACTGAGTTGAATGACCGTTTTTTTCGGACGTTGGCGTTCGGGACCGGAGGGTTGCGGGGGCGGACCATCGGACGGGTGGTGACGGCGGCGGAGCGAGGCCAATCCGGGCCATTGGGCCGGCCCGAGCACCCGGCGGCCGGCACCAATGTGATGAACGAGTTTAATCTGGGGCGGGCGGTGCGCGGGTTGGTGGCCTATGTCCGGGAGGTGTTTCCCGGGGAGAAGCCGCGCCTGGTGTTCTCCCATGATACCCGCCATTTCTCCCGACCGTTTGCCGAGATGGCGGCGGGCCTGGTCCGGGAGATGGGGGGGACCTGTTTTTTGTTTGCGGAGGACCGGTCAACGCCGGAACTTTCGTTCGCTGTCCGCCATTTGCAGGCGCACGCGGGGGCGATGATCACGGCGAGCCACAACCCGCCGCACGATAATGGATTCAAGGCCTACTTTGCGGATGGTGCCCAGGTGGTGGAGCCGGCAGCGTCCGGAATTATCGCCAAGGTGAACGCGATTTCCGGTCCCCTCGGGCCCGGGGAGCGGGGGGAGGGCGGGGAGGTGGTCGTGGTGGGGGAGGATTTGGACGCCGCATACCTAGAGGCACTGGCAGGAACGGTGCTGGAACCTGAGGTGATCCGGGAACAGGCGGACTCGCTCCGGCTGGTTTTCACAGGGATTCACGGAACCGGTTCAAGGATTGCGCCAAAGATTCTGGCGCGGTTTGGCTTTCGGTTTTCTGAAGTGGAGGCGCAGCGGGAGGGGGATGGCCGGTTTCCAACGGTGGTATCGCCCAACCCGGAGAACGCGGAGGCATTGGCACTGGCAATTGCCCAAGCGAGGGAGGAAGGTGCGGACGTGGTTCTGGCGACCGATCCGGACGCCGACAGAATGGGAGTGGCCGTGCGGAATGCGGAGGGGGAGTTTGTTTTACTGACCGGGAACCAGATTGGTTCG
>CALFVM010000096.1 GCA_937928665.1 uncultured Candidatus Methylacidiphilales bacterium | reverse complement strand
CAGGTGGTAAATCATACTCGCCGGAACCCCTTTGTGCGCCTCCCTCGGCCCATAGACATTGAAATACCGCAACCCCACAATTTTCCAATCCGGTTCCAAGGCGGCATGATGCCGGGCCAGGTTCTCCAGGATGACCTTGGTGAACGCATACACATTGGCCGGAGTCAGCGCATCATCCTCCCGATTCACCCCACCCCGGATGCCATAAGTCGCCGCCGAGGATGCATAAACAACTGGCGTCAACTTCGGCCCGACAAACTGCAGCAAACGCCGGAACCCCTCCACATTATCATGCACCTGAAGCGTTTGATTATGCTCCGTCGTGTCCGTGATCGAGGCCAGATGAAAGACCGCATCCCACCGGACCTTGCCAAAATGCCCTGCCCAATCCAGGCGGGATACATCCGCCGCCACCACATCGCCCCGGAACCCTTGCAGATTCTTAAAATGACCACTCCGAAAATCGTCCACCACCGTAATCCACGCATCAGGGCACCGGGCCTGAATCTCCAGAACCAGGTTCGACCCAATAAAGCCCGCTCCCCCCGTCACCAGCACCGATCTGAGTTGCAACTCCTTAGTCATGTGTGTTGAAGGTGCCATACTCCCGACGCGGGTAGAAGTTGAAAAAAAAAGCCCTTCTGCTACTGCCCCTTCGTGCTCTGCTTCAACATTCTCACCCTCACCACGCTCATCCTCGCGCCCGTTTTCGCTTTTGCCACCGATGTCACCCGCCCTGATATCGTTGAACCACCCGCCTTCCGTGCTGATCGCGTCAGCGTTTCCTACGAAACCGCCGCCTTTTTCGATGTCGGCAACAAAAACAACTATTTCATTCTGCCCCAAATTGCCACCGTCGGCTGGCAGCTTGACGAAGTCGGGAACTCCGGCTGGTTCCGGGGCAACACCGAGTTCCTCTTCTCCGCTTTTTTTCACCCGGTGCTCAACGGGCCCGAGAACCGCTTCGTGGGAGCCGCCTTTGGCCCCCGCTACAACTTTGTCCAGCTAGGCTCCCGCTGGATTCCCTACATCGAATCCCGCGTCGGCTTCTGCTTCACCGACAGCGGAACCGTCGCCGGTGCCCAGGGCCAGGACTTCTGTTTCACCTTCCTCGTCGGAACCGGCGTCCGCTACCTCATCAACGATCACTGGCAAATATCCGCCGGTGCCCTCTACCAACACACCTCCAACGCTGGCCTCTCCGAACCCGCCCGGGAAAACAACGGCCTCGACGCCATTGGTCCCAAACTCGGCGTCCATTACGCTTTTTAGCCCATCACCTTTCCCGCCCAGGCGCACCTCCTCTCCATCCCCAGACCGGACTAGCCAGCCGTGCTAAGCTACCGGTGTGGTTGCGGTTCTCCTCGCCCTTCTCCTGCTCATCACCCCGTTCCTGCCGCAGGCGGTCCATGCCAAAACTACAGACTTCCGCACCAGCAGCCGGGACTACCCCGTTGAGGTTCTCTCCTCCGACCCCGCCCTTGGCCAGGATGCCCTCACTGCCATCGAACGAGCTTTCCGGATTTTTGCCCAACGCACGGGATGCACGACGCTCGAACCTGCTCGTTTCCGGTTTATCCTGCGCGACTCCTCTCGCAATGGTGATGCCGACGAAGCCGCCTCCTATCCCCGCCGCGTCGCTCTGAATCCCTTTCCCCTCTTCACCGCCTCGAACACTTCCTGGGGTTACCGCGAGGAAACACTTATCCGAACCGCCATGATCATGCAGGTCGAGGCCTACGCCCTCATGGAGGCCCGCGGGGTCGTGCCTGGCGAGACTCTCCCGGAACCGCCCCTCTGGCTGGTCGAGGGTCTGACTCAGGCCGCCATGTCCAAAAAACGGGTGTCCCTGGAGCGAGTGATTCATCGGCTGGGCCAGACCGGGCGCGGAGCCTCTCTGGCCGACATCCAGCAATGGGAGGTCCTCAGTGAACACCGCCTTGAACAATTCTGGCAACAGGCGCAATGCTTTTGGGCGGTTGAACGCGCCACCCGAACCGAGGCAGACCGAGAGCGTCTCCGGCTCTGGATGGATCAATGGCTCCACCCCAAGGTCACCCCCTTTTGGTCCGACGGCGCCGACTCCGAAGCCTGGTGGCGTGAAGCGATCCTCGCCGCCCGTCCCAAACCGGTCATCCCCGTGATCACCCCCGCCGACACTCCTGCCCAGCTTGCCCGGGTGCTCACCTTCCGCGCCCGCCCCGCGGGAGAAACTAAATCGGCTGACTTCCACCTCCGGAACCTCCCTGCCACCCCGTCGCACTTCGCGGATGCGCGGGAGCTTCAAACCCTCGCGGTGGACCTGCTCAAACTGCAAAGCACCGCCAACTTTGCCTGGCAGGCCGTCATCGAACGTTACCGCGCCGCCTATGCCGCCTGGTTATCCGGCCGGTATGTCGATTACCTCCGCCTCATCGGTCAGGCGGAGCGGGAACAGGCCGGGCTTGAGGATTATCTTAAGCGGGTTCGCGACCTCCTCGATTGGTTCGAAGTCAACCACGCGGTCGGCGGAGCCCGCTCTTCGGTTCTGGCCGGTGCCCGCGCCCTGGCACCGGATGATGCCATCCCTGCCGCCAAACGTGACCGGATCACCACCACATTATTAAGCCTCGAGCGCGGCGTGCCCGTCACCGGGTTCGAATAACCCGGTTGTCGTGGACTGGACGACCGCTCCTCCTGGGCTAAACTTGGCCGGTCGGAAGGATTCGGCCGGCTGATTATTGAAAAACGATTGTCACCGGTTCTGTCTTTCTCTAGACCAATTGAGCCCGGAGAGCCGGTAGAACTCTCTCGCAACCCAACACGCCCATGGCAACCGCGACCGCTAAAAAATCCACTCCCGAATCCGCGCCCTCCCCCCAGGGCTACGCCGCCGAGCCCGCCAACGCCTCCCTCACTGCTGGAGACAAGCTTACCCTTCTTCGGGACATGATCCGCATCCGGCGGTTCGAAGAACGCTCCCTTAAAGCCTACCAGGCCGGCCACATCGGCGGTTTCCTCCACCTCTACAACGGACAGGAAGCCGTCGCTGTCGGAACCATCTCCCTGCGCGGCCCCCACGACCACGTCATCACCGCCTACCGCGACCACGGCCATGCCCTCGCCGTCGGCATGTCCATGAACGAATGTATGGCCGAACTCTATGGCAAAGTCACCGGCTGCTCCCGGGGCAAAGGCGGCTCAATGCACTTCTTCGCCCCGGAAAAAAACTACTGGGGTGGCCACGGAATCGTCGGCGGACAAACCCCCCTCGGCCTCGGCCTCGCTTTCTACCTCAAATACAAGGGCCTTCAGGGCTGCTGCCTCTGCTACCTCGGGGACGGAGCGGTCAACCAGGGCGCCTTTCACGAGTCCCTCAACCTCGCCGCCCTCTGGGATATCCCCGTGGTTTACATCATCGAAAACAACAAATACTCCATGGGGACCAGCCTGGCCCGCTCCTCGGCCTTTCGCGATCACCTCGCCCGCCGCGCCGAAGGCTATGACATGGCATGGGACGTTTGTAACGGTCAGGATCTCTACGAAGTCCGCGCCCACGCGGCCAAGGCCATCGACCGCGCCCACCAGACCTCCCGCCCCACCCTTTTGGAAATCGACACCTACCGCTACCGCGGCCATTCCGTGGCCGATGCCAATGCCGAAAAATACCGGATGCGCGAGGAAATTGAAGACTACAAAAAGAACCGCGACCCCATCCAGCTCTTCCGCCAAAAACTCGTGGCTGAAAACATCCTAACCGAAGACGCCTATGAGTCGATGGACCGCGAGGCGAAAGCCGAAGCCGAAGCCTCCGCTGTCTTCGCAGCCGAAAGCCCGTTCCCTGAGATCGAAACCATCCAGGAAGATGTCTATTGGGAAGCGGATCATCCCGAAGCCCGCGCCTCCCAAGGCCGCCTCTTTTTCAACGACGAAATCTGATGAGCACCCGGACCCTGACCTACCGCGAAGCCCTCCGCGAGGGACTCTCCGAAGAAATCGAACGCGACGAAAACGTCGTCATCATCGGCGAAGAAGTTGCCCAATATAACGGTGCCTACAAAGTGACCGAGGGTATGTGGCAAAAATACGGCGATAAACGGATTATCGACGCCCCCATTTCCGAGGCCGGCTTCATCGGCATGGGCATCGGCGCCTCCATGCTCGGCCTGCGCCCGGTCATGGAACTGATGTTCTTCAGTT
This sequence comes from uncultured Candidatus Methylacidiphilales bacterium, assembly GCA_937928665.1. Lineage (GTDB taxonomy): Bacteria > Verrucomicrobiota > Verrucomicrobiia > Methylacidiphilales > CALFVM01 > CALFVM01. The sequence goes on along the minus strand of CALFVM010000096.1, from coordinate 751 downwards.
TCGCCTATGTCGCCTGGGACCAGATGATCAATAACGCCTCCGCGATGCGCTACATGTCCGGCGGAAAAATCCACTGCCCCATCGTCATCCGCGGCCCAGCCAACGGGGGCACCAACGTCGGTGCCACCCACTCGCACACCCCAGAAAACTCCATCGCCAACGTCCCCGGTCTCAAGGTGGTCTGCCCCGCCACCGCTTACGACGCTAAGGGCCTGATCAAGTCAGCCATCCGCGACAATGACCCGGTTTACTTCATGGAAAACACCCTCCTCTACGGCGAATCCTGGACCGTTCCCGAAGAAGATTATCTCGTCCCTCTTGGTTCTGCCGATATCAAACGTCCCGGGAAAGACCTCTCGATCATCGCCCACGGCCGTTGCGTCATCATGGCACTCAAAGCCGCCGAACTCCTCGCCGCTGAACACGACATCGACGCTGAAGTCGTCGATCTCCGCTCCATTCGGCCCCTTGACGAAGAGACAATCCTCGCCTCCGTCGAGAAAACCAACCGTGCCCTCGTCGTCGAGGAAAACAAACCCTTCTGCGGCGTCGGCGCACAAATTTCGCATCTCATTCAAAGCAAAGCTTTCGACTTCCTCGACGCGCCCGTCAAACGCCTCTCCGCCATCGACGCCCCGGCCATCTACTCCGATCCGCTCGAAAAAATCCAGATCCCCAACGTCGACCGCATGCTCAAAGCCGCCCTCTCCGTCGGCTAGCCCACCCCTTCCACCTTAGAACCGGAAACCAT
>CALFVM010000095.1 GCA_937928665.1 uncultured Candidatus Methylacidiphilales bacterium | reverse complement strand
GACGTAGATGACGCGGTCGAGGCGGTCTTTGAAGAGGTAGACGCCGGGCTTGTGGGGTAGTTCCCGGATGACGGGGGCGAGGTCGGGGCGGTCGGCCATGGGAGTTGCGGGAGGATTACCAGTCGGAGCGGAGGACGATTTTTCCGGTAGCCTGGCCGGATTCGAGGCGGGCGTGGGCGGCGGCGACCTGACTCATGGGGAAGATCTGATCGATGAGGGGTCGGAGTCGGCCTTGATGGATGAGGGAGGTGACGTGGCGGAGGATGGTGCCAAGGGCGTCCCGACCTTGGCCGGTGAGGAGGGGCAGTCCCATGAAGATGGCGTGGAAGGTGGCGGACTTCGCGTGGAGGGGGGAGAGGTCAGCGGTGGTCCGGGCGGCGATGGTGACGGCGGTGCCGCCGGGGCTGATTTGGCGGAAGGTGTTGTCGAGGTTGGGTCCGCCGATGGTGTCGATGACGGTGTCAAAGGCGGATTCGGGGGCGTCCCGGCCGAGGATGACGTCATCGGCACCGAGGTTACGGGCGAGGGCGGTTTTGATTTCAGTGGAAACGGAAGCGGTGACATGGGCACCGGCGATTTTGGCGAGTTGGAGGGCGAGGTGGCCGACGCCGCCGGTGGCTCCGTGGATGAGGACGCGCTGGCCGGGGCGGACGCGGGCGCGGTCGATGACCGCGAGCCAGGCGGTGATGGCGACCAGGGGGAGGGCGGCGGCGTGTTCGACGGGAATGGTTGCGGGAGCGGGGGCGGCGAGGCTTGCGTCGATAGCCATGAATTCGGCAAGGGCTCCCCCGAGCCCTTTGAAGCCGCCGGCGCAGGCCCAGACGCGATCGCCGATTTTCCAATTTCTGGCTCCACAGCCGACGGCTTCGATGGTGCCGATGACATCGCCGTGGAGGATAGCGGGCAAATCCGGGGCGAGTGCGGGGAGTGCTCCGGCGCGCAGTTTGGTATCAATGGGATTCACGGAGGAGGCTTCGACGCGGAGGAGGAGTTCGCCGCAGGCGGGGACGGGGTCGGGGACGGTGCCGGGTTGGAGTTGTTCAGGTCCGCCGAACTGGCGGAGGAGGATGGCGCGCATGGTCCGAATGTGGACCGGGCGAAGAGGAAGATCAACCCGAGGTGAAAAGGGCGAGGTAGTCGGCCATCCAGCGGTGGCCGCCGAGGATCCAGAGGAGGGCGGCACCGGCCAGGAAAGGCCCGAAAGGAAGGCGGACACCCCAGAGTTTGTTTTTACGGAGGAGGAGGAGACCGCCGATGACGGCACCGAGCATGGAGGCGACGCCGATAATAAAGGGGACAGCGGACCAGCCGAGGAAGGCACCCATGGCGGCGAGGATTTTGATGTCGCCCATGCCCATGGCCTCTTTGCGGAAGATAATGGAGCCGAGGAAAGCGATGGCCCAGAGACCTCCTCCTCCGATGGCCGCGCCGAAGAGGGATTCTTTGAGGCCGCCCCACCAGGAGTCGGCGTCGTGAAGGGCGGGGACGAGGGTGCTGAGGAGGAGTCCGGCGAGAATGCCGCCGAGAGAGACTTCGTCTGGGATGATGTAGTGGTCGAGGTCGACGAAGGTGGCGATGAGGAGTCCGGCGGTGCCGATGGCGTAGGCGGTGGCGAGGGCGGGTGGCCAGAGGTTCCAAAGGATGGCGAAGAGGATGGCGGTGAGGGCTTCGACGAGGGGGTAGCGGGCGTCAATCCGGACGCCGCAGCAGGCGGCGCGACCGCGGAGAAGGAACCAGGAGAGGATGGGGATGTTGTGCTGCCAGGGGATGGGGGCACCGCAGGCGTGGCAGTGGGAGCCGGGGCGAATGACGGAGCGGCCGAGGGGCCAGCGGTAGATACAGACGTTGAGGAAGGAACCGACGCAGGCGCCGACGAGGAAAGGGGCGAGCCAGTGGAACCAGTCCGGGATCACGCGGCAGCCTCCCGCAGGGCTTTACGCATGGCGGTGAGGGGGGCGGAGCGACCGGTCCATATTTCGAAGGAGAGGGCACCCTGATGGAGGAGCATGGAGAGGCCGTTGGCGGAGCGGCAGCCGGCTTCGGCGGCGGCGTGGAGGAAACGGGTTTTAGCGGGGCGGTAGATGGTGTCGTAAATGAAGAGGTGAGGCTGGAGGATGCGGGCCGGGAGGACGGCGGGGTCAGCGGGGCGGAGGCCGACGGAGGTGGTGTTGACGACGAGGTCGATGGTGTTGAGTTCGTCAGCGATGGCGGCTTCGTCCCAGGGCACGATTTTGAGGCGGTCCTGGGCACCGAGAAGTTTGGTCGAGTGGAGGAGGGGTTCGAGTTCCTGGCGGAGGAGATTGGCTTTTTCCGGGGTGCGGTTGACGATGACGAGGCGCTCGCATTTTTCCATGGCGGCCTGCCGGGCGAGGGCCTGGCCGGCACCGCCGGAGCCGAGGATGAGGATGCGGAGGTCACGGACATCGATGGAGAAATCTTCGCGGATGGCACGGACCCAGCCATCGCCGTCGGTGTTGAATCCGATAAGGCGGCCGTCGTCGTCGCGGAGGACGGTGTTGACTGCCTGCATGGCGCGGGCGGATTCGGCCAGTTCGTCCATGTATTGGGCGAGGGCGACTTTGTTGGGGAGGGTGCAGTTCCAGCCCTGGAAGTTAAGGGTGCGAAGGGTCTGCACGGCGGTGTCGAGTTGTTCGGGAGGGACGTCGAACCGGACGTAGGTGGCGGGGAGGTTGCAAGCCTGGAAAGCGGCGAGCTGCACTTGGGGGGAGAGGGAGTGCGCGACGGGATGGCCCATCACGCCGTAGCGGGGGGTGTCGGGAGGGAGTTGATTGAGCTCGGAAAGTTGCAAAACGGGAAACACGCGGGAAGTTATCGCGTGATCCGGCAGAAAAGCAACATCAGCCCGGCGTGGAAGAGCCGCTTGAACCGGGGGAAGGCTTCGGGTTACGGTGGGTTGATGCCGCGTGCGTTGGATGGGCTAAAAGAGCAGTTGTTGGACTCCTACGCGGAGATCGGCGGGATCAACCATATTGACGGGGCAAACCTGCCGTCGAAACGGGCGGTGGCGCGGATTACGGAGGAGTTGCTGCATTTGATGTTTCCGGGCTTTTTTCGGGAGACGTGCCTGACGCAGGAGTCGCTGGAGGAGTCAATCGGACGGGAGCTGGAGACGGTGCGTGAGGATTTGATTCGGGAGGTGGGCAAGAGCCTGGAGTTTGAAGTGCCGGCGGATCTGGCGGTGTCGGTGGCACCGAATGCGACGGAGCAGAAAGTGGACGCATTTTTGCGGGAGTTGCCAAGGATCCGGGCTTTACTGGGCGGGGACGTGGAGGCGGCGTATGAGGGTGACCCGGCGGCAAAAAGTTTTGAGGAAATCATTCTGGCCTATCCGGGCATTGAGGCGGTGGCGGTCCAGCGTCTGGCGCATGAGCTATATCGGCTGGGTGTGGCACTGATTCCGCGGATGATGACGGAGTGGGCGCATTCGCGGACGGGCATTGACATTCATCCGGGGGCGAAAATTGGGGAGCATTTCTTTATCGATCATGGCACGGGGGTCGTGGTGGGGGAGACATGTGAGATTGGCAACCGGGTGAAGATCTACCATGCGGTAACCCTCGGAGCGCGATCCACGTCCGGGGGTCAGGCATTGCGGGAAGTCAAACGTCATCCAACGATCGAAGATGATGTGACGATTTATTCCGGAGCGGTGATTTTGGGTGGGGAAACGCGGATTGGGAAGGGGAGTATGATCGGCGGGAATGTATTCCTGCTGGAGAGTGTGCCGCCGAACAGCGTGGTTTATTACGATGAACATTCGGTGGTGGTGCGCCCGCGGGGGCATTACGAACCGGACTTCATGATTTAAGATGATCCGGGATCACCGCAACGATGCTTTGGTGCTGGCGGGGCATGGGTCAACGTTGAATGCCGACTCAAGCCTGCCGACTTACCGCCATGGCGACGCAATCCGGGACCGGGGGATCTTTGCCGAGGTGCATGAGGCTTTCTGGAAAGAGGAACCGCATTTCCGGGATGTGCTCCGGCAGGTGGAGTCGGAGCGGATTTATGTGGTGCCGAACTTCATCAGCGAGGGTTATTTCACCGAGCAGGTCATTCCGCGCGAATTGGGGCTGACCGGGAAAGTAAGCCGGTTGGACGGACGGGAAGTGATCTACTGTGACCCGGTGGGGATTCACCCGTCGATGACCGGAGTGTTGCTGGAGCGGGCGGCTTCGGTGACGGGAGAGGCGGCACCGGACCCGGCAGCGACGGCACTATTCATTGTTGGGCACGGGACTTCCTTGAACCAGAATTCGGTGAAGATTATCTACGAGCAGGTGGAGCTGATCGGGCAGACCGGGCGTTATGCGGAGTGTCAGGCGGCCTTCATGGAGCAGGAGCCGCTGGTGAGTAAGTGGGCGGAGTTGACCAAGCAACCGAATGTGATCGTGGTGCCATTTTTTATAGCGGACGGGCTGCATTCGTATGAGGACATTCCGGTTTTGTTGGGGATTACAGAGAATGTGCGGGAGCACGGGTTCAGGAATCCGACGGAACGCGGAGGGCGGAAGCTGTGGTATGCGACTGCGATTGGGACGGAGCCAATGATCGCGGATGTGATCCTTGCGCTGGTGGACCGGGCTGATGAAAATCAACGAACCGTTTCTTCAATGGCTGCGTGAAGCGGGCGGTGCGGCCGTGTTGGGGCAGCTGAGAATTTCCGGAAAGCCCGGGGAGTGGATCATCCGGCATTGTGATGACGGGGATGAGGTGGTTCCTGATCCGCACTGGCGAGTGGCGCGGGAATGGGTAAAGGTTGCCGCAGACGGGACGTACCGTCCGTTAAAGGGGGAGGGTAATTTGGCACCGGGCCGGGCTCTCGGTCCTTTGGATGACCGGGAATTGTTGGAAGCACTTAACGTGATTTACCCGACAACGGTGGCGAACGGCGTGTTGTTCCGGTCGGGAGCTTTGAGAATCACGCCGTTTGCAGAGACGGCGGGACGGCAAACCGGAATGTACCGAATTGTGGGGACGATTACGCCGGAGCAACTGGATGAGGTGGTGGCGGGGGTGTGCGAGCGGCGATGTTTGAAACAGAGGCTCTGGGAGCCGAGGGCGAAAGTGCCGGAGCTTGAGGGAACGGCATGGCCACTGCTCTGCCCGGAGGCGTGCAATTTGATGGTTGCGGCTTGCCGGGCTAAAATTAAAGGACAACCCTTGACCGCAACAGAAGATTAAAGAAGCAAAATTATGGGATTATTTGGATCACTGTTTCGGAAGCAGGGTGGAACGGAGGAGCAAGGTGGGCCGGGTCCACAGGCTGGGGAGGTGGAGGCGGTATCCGGGCCCCCATTTCGGGCCTTGTTGATTGATGACGACGAGCAATTGTTGCGTTTGTTGACGACAGCCATGGAGCGGTCGCTGGGGCCGGAGATTGTGACGGCGCGGGACGGGGCTGAGGCGATCCAACGGATGGAGTCGGAGTCGTTTGATTTGATCATCTCCGATTTTGCACTGCCGCAGGTCAGTGGTTGGCAGCTCTTTTTTTGGATTGCGAAGAATCGGCCGGAGTTGGTGCAGCGTTTTCTGCTGATTTCCGGTGCTCTGGGGGATGATGCGGAGGCGCAGGCGATTGAGAATATGGGGATCAAGGTTCTGCGAAAACCCTTTCCGCTGAACACCTTTTTGGCGGCTTGTCGGGAGGTGTTGGATGCGAATGCGGTCTCGGGCCGTTGATGCCTGGAAGAGAATCAGCGGGCGAAACGTTCCACAGAAGGTCGTTCGGCGGTTTCAGGCCATGCCTTGCGAAAGCTAAGGGCGGAAAACGCCCGGCCGAGGAAGGCAGGGTGGACGAGGGTTTGCAGGGTGCGCCGGTCGGCTGGGGTCAGGGACAAAACGCGTTCCTCCCCCTCGGGCAAGAAGGAGGCGATCATGCCGGCGAAGGCGCGGTGCTGCTCAAGGGTGACGGCTGTCCAACCGAAGGCACGGCCAATTTCTTCGAGCCGAGTGCCGTGAACATGGTAAGTGATGTCTTGTTCGCCGATGCGGATGAGGGGATTTTGTCCCGTCCGGTGGTGATGGTAGGTTCGGAGGGTTCCGGGGGCTCGGGATGGGCATTGTCTCTCTTCCCGGGTTAAGGCGTAGTCGAAGAGGAGGAGATGTCCGGCCGAGAAGCGGCTGAGAAGAGTGGGGAACCACGATTCGATCTCAGGACAGAGTTCGATGGTAAATCCTTCGATGGAGGGCGGAGCTTCGCGCGTGAGGAGGTCGGCGAGATCCGGCGGAAGGGCAGCTTCTTCTTCCGTGAACTGTTCTGTGGTGGTGCTCCAGCCCACGCGGAGTTCGCGCCAGTGCCCGCCGGAGAATCGGGCGCGATTGACGGGAAAGCTGTCGGGAAGTTCGTTGGCAAGAAAACAGCCGCAAAGATTGTCGGGAAGATCGGAGGGGTGAGAGACGAAAGCGGGTTGGGCACCGATGGTGTTGAGGGTGGCGGTTTGCAGGGTGCGCCGGACGGGGTCGGGCTCAATGATGAGGGTCTGGAGATGGGGCAGGAGGTCAGGACTTGATTGGCGGATTTCAGTCAGGAGATCGGCCAGCAACTGGCCGCGGTGGGCACCCTGTTCGATGAGGGTAAATGGGCTGGGAGTGCCCAGGCGTTGCCATGTTTCGGTGAGCTGCCAGGCCAGAAACCGGCCGAAGAGAGGGCCGATGGAGACGGCGGTGTAAAAGTCGCCCCGGGCACCAAGGGGCGGCGCGGAACTGTAATAGCCGAGGTTTGGTGCGTAGAGAGCCTCCCGCATGAAAGTGGAGAAGGGGATGGGGCCTTCTGCTTCGATCCGGGCCCGGAGCCGAGCGACGAGTTCCGGTTTGCCAAGCTGGTGGGCTGATTCCATTGTCTTGAGCACATGAGCAATCCACAAAGCGACTCCGACCGCAAGCCCTTGGTCCCAGCGGAAGGTTGGCATGTGCTGCACCAGATTTACTCGGTGGACCGGGCCGCACTGGCGGCGTTGGGTGGGGAGGGGAGCCAACGGCTTCGGGATGATTTGATCGCGGCAGGTTGGGCGGCGGGGACGTTGGAGAACGGTCAGGTTCTATGGTTCAGCGTTGTCGGCCGGGCCGACTTTGGTTTTATGGCGGTGGGATCTCGATTGGATGAGATCGACAGGTTTGAAAAGCGGGTCGCGGCAGCAGGCGGTGGGTTGGTCCGGCGGGACTTCAGTTTGTTGTCGTTGACGGAGGAGTCGGAGTACACGACGACGGAGGAGGAGTTCGGGCAAACGCTGGAGCGGGATGAAGGGTTACGTCCGGGCACGCCTGAGTTTGGTGAACGGGTGGCCGCGTTCAACGAGAGGATGGCGAAATACCGGCAGGAGCGGATTTATCCGAAGCTGGGCGGTTGGGAAGCGGTCTGTATTTATCCGATGGCGAAGCGGCGCGGCGTGGAACAGAACTGGTATGCGCTCACCTATGAAGA
>CALFVM010000094.1 GCA_937928665.1 uncultured Candidatus Methylacidiphilales bacterium | reverse complement strand
GTCCGGGAATCGTGGCCCGGTCATAGTCATTCCAGTTGCACATGAGCGTGCTCAGACCTCCAACCTCGGGTCTGTAAGACTTCGTCCTGCCACCCCAGGATGAGAAAAGCATTTCGGGCATTGCCTGCCATGAATTGGTGACCGTGTACCCAAGGTAGGGCGCTATGTTTGTGGCAAGTTGATTTGTATCTGACTGTCGGAATCGCGGTTGGATCGAGGTGAAAAGAGGCCCTGGCAGAGAATCGCTGTTGTCGTTGGCATAAAGCAGGATGCCCACTCCGACGCTTCTGAGTTGGTTCAACGATTTAGTCGCAGCGACCTGGGTAAGCACGCGATTTCCCACAGGAAAAATAAGCACTGCTAATATTCCTATAATGGTGATACCAACCAGTATTTCGACTACCGTGAAGCCTCTGCGCGACCTGCCACAAACAGTTGCCTTTGTCATCATTGCTTGTTCAACGTATATTTTTTTTTCAATAATGCAATCGTTTATTTCTTCAAAGTCCGTCACCCAGCCGGCCCGAACCATCGTTCTCAGACCGGTCACTTGACTTGTCATGCGCTGATAAATAGAAGCTTTGGCGGCGAAAAACAGTGCGGGCACCCCCTCCTGAGGAGAAAATTCGATGATTTTTCGTTTTACAGGCGGCGAACGCCCCCGCTCTGAAACTTCCGCCAGAACCGAATGGTCCACACAAAACGACAGGCAGTCGTATAAAAGTTATTGACGAATATGCGAGAAAGCCTTAAATTGCAACCGACAAGTCATTCAAGGCCAACTCAACACCAAACCCATCATGAAAAAAACCCAGTCACTGTTCATTGTTGCCCTCACGGCAATCTCTCTGCACTCGAGTCACGCGACTCTATTGGTCTACGAGCCGTTCCTTACCGGCGGCAGTAACTACGACACTTCTGCAAGTCTGATTGGCCAGGGTCCGACAAGCCTTGGCTTTACGGGCAACTGGATTACCGGCACCACCGGCCCGGCCGACCCAATCGCCACCGGGCTCACCTATACAGGGGTCGATTCCGCAGGCGGGGCAGCCAGTGTGGGCACGAATAACGTTCGTACTGGACGGTTGCTGAATACTCCATTTACCGCCACCACGACGGGAACCTACTATTTAAGCTTCCTTATGGACCTGGGTGGAGTGGACAATCAATATAAAGCCCTTGAGTTTCACAATGGCGGTCTTGCCGATGCTGATAGGAATTTCCGTCTCGGTAACGGTGGCGGTGCCGGTGGGTTTGGAGCAACGAACTACGGATTCCGCATTGCCGGCGGTGCCAACCAAGATCTTGGTGTTGCCGATACCAACACCAACTTTTTCATTGTTCGCTTTGATCTAAGCAGCACGGCGGCTTCTGACACAGTCACAGTGTACCGGAATCCGACCGACTTAGTCATCGAAAGCAACAACACGGGAGTTACCCTCACCGGGCAAGACATCGTCTTTGACCGGATTACGCTCGCGCAATTCACAACACAGCAGGTGACTTTCGACGAAATTCGGCTCTCGACCTCGTTTGCGACCGCGATTCCAGAACCGTCAACCTACGGGCTGGTCGGCTTTGCCGCGATCTTAGGATTGATCGCCCGGCGATTCCGAAAGAAATAAGTTACCTTCGCACCAGTCAATCTTCGGTTGCCCCGCCAAGACATGTTTCGAGGCGGGGCAATTGCATTGCAGGCCTGGATGCGGTGTTGCCTACCGCTCAAGACCCATGATTCTTGAATACCTCACGCTCGGCGTCTATCTCTTGGTGTTGTTAGTCATTGGAACGCAATTCGCGAAACTCAATCAGAATCTGGGCGATTTTGTGCGCGCCGGGGCGCGCGGGAGCTGGTGGATGGTCGGCACGAGTATCTGCATGTCGGGAATAAGCGCGTTTACCTTTACCGGCAACGCCTCAGCGGCATTCACCGCTGGTCCAAGCTTGTTAGTGATTTATGCCGCCAATCTGCTCGGATTCGCACTTGGAGGGCTTTTTCTGGGTGCCTGGTTTCGACAGACCCGAGCCTACACGGGTGCCGACGTCATCCGCGCTCGTTTTGGTACCGTCGTCGAGCAGTTTTCCATTTACACGGGTCTCTTGCTTGGTCCGCTCGGAGCCGCCATACAACTCTGGGCCCTTGGTGTTTTCGTGAGTGCCGTTTTTGGGTTACCCCTCATTGGTACCATCATTATCGTTGGGGTGATTGTCACCCTTTACTCGGTCACAGGCGGCAAGTGGGCAGTGATGGCGACTGATGTGGTCCAAGGGATTATCCTCTACGGAATTACGCTCATGGTCGGGATCCTGGCCCTGATTCATGTTGGGGGAATCACGGGTTTCTGGGAGTTGGCAACCTCCCCAGCCTTCGCCGACGCCTTTCGGTTGGTGAAAGAGCCAGGACAGTTTCCGGAAGATCGTTTCACGCTGCAATGGGCCGTGGTGGTCTTTCTGATGCAACTTATCACACAGTTGCAGTTGGGAACTGCCGGCCGATACTTGTCAGCCAAAGATGGACGCGAGGCAGGACGGGCGTCCTGGTGGGCCTTTGCGTTAATGGCAGTAGGCAGCGCCGTTTGGTTCATTCCGCCCATGGTCGCCCGATTTTTCTTTGAGCAAGAGGTTCTTGCGCTCCCCATTGAGGATCCTGCGACAGGAGCTTACGCGGTGGCGGCAATGCACTTTCTGCCCAACGGCCTAATGGGTATCATGATCGCCGCGATGTTTGCCGCCACAATGAGCAGCATGGATTCAGGCATCAATGGATTAACCGGGGTGATCGTCCATAACCTGATCGGTCGGATCCGAGAGAAACTGGCCCGTCCGCCGATCTCCGAGCGGGCTCTTGTCCGACTCTGCCGTGCCGTCAGTGCCGGCTTGGGCGCGATCATGGTCGGGATGAGCGTCACCATCGCCACGCTCGGGAAGGTCGATCTATTTGATACGTTCCTGTTGATGGGCGCGGTGATCGGTACGCCTTTGGTTCTCCCGTTGCTTTCAGGCCTCTTCCTGCGAAAGTTGCCGGCTTGGTCATATTTCCTCATCTTCGGACTTTCCATGCTTCCCACTTTATACATTGAGATCGCAGTGCGGCTTGGGGAGGCAACGGCCTGGAGCATCCAAGAACGGGGAATGTGGGTGCTGTCATTCGGTCTTGCGGGCACGATCATCAGCCGCCTGCTCGCTCCGTTTCGCAGCAAAGCGCAGATTCACCGCGAGGAATTGTTTTTTCAAACTATGCGCCGTCCGGTGGACTTCGTGAGCGAAGTTGGAGAAGCCAACGACTCTCATCAGGCCAAAATGGTTGGCAGTGTCACACTGGCTATTGGCGTCATCATGCTGTTGCTTTTAGTTGTTCCAAATGCCTGGCCTGACAGGCTCCTGATCCTCGCCCTTTGTCTCTTCACCGCCGGATGTGGAGGGGGACTCCTCCTGGCGGGTGTCCGACGGAGCCAATCGTCGAATTGTCGCTGATCCAACCCTCCCCATTGAAGGTCTCGGCAAACCCCAAGAGTGATCTGGCTTCAAGGCTCGTTTCATCCGCTGCCGATCATCAAGATCCTGACGCAGCCTTACCAGGTGAAACTAAAGGGAGGACGATCCAACGCCCCAGATACCGAAGTCAAAATCGTGTCCGCCGAAAATTGACCTCCGGGCCGACTGTGCAACCCTCCTCGGGTGATTGAAGTCTCCTCCCTCTCCAAGACCTACCGAACCGGGAGCGATGCTGTCTGCGCTCTCCAAAACGTCTCTCTTCGGATTGAGCCGGGTGAATTCATCGCCCTGGTCGGTGCTTCCGGCTCCGGCAAAAGCACCCTGCTCCACTGCCTCGGTGGACTCGACCGGTTCGATTCCGGGGATATCCGGATCGGAACTGCCGCCCTAGCCTCCATGAGCGATGCCGACCTCACCCGCCTACGCCGCGACACCATCGGTTTTATTTTCCAGTTTTTTCACCTCATGCCAACCCTCTCCGTCCGCGAGAATATCGCTCTCCCCTCCCTCCTCGCGGGCCGGGATAACGCCCAGTTCCAACGGCGCACGGACCAGCTTCTTGACGCCGTTGGACTGACCGCCCGGGCCGGCCACCTCCCTCATCAGCTTTCCGGAGGCGAAATGCAACGGGCGGCCGTCGCCCGTGCCCTGGTCCACAAGCCCGCCCTCCTCCTGGCCGACGAACCGACTGGAAACCTCGATTCGGCTAACAGCTCGCGGATTCTCGATCTTATCCGCAACCTTACCGCCTCCGACGGCACCACCGTCGTCATGGTCACCCACAGCCCTGAGATCGCCCGCACGGCGGGCCGCGTTGTGCGCATGAAGGATGGGTGCATTGTCTCGGACGCCCGCTCATGACGCTGCTCCGGCTCCTCCTCCGGCACGCCGGGCGTTATCATCGGCGGCACAAAGTTCTCGCCGCCCTCAACATCTGCGGCATCGCCCTTGGCGTCACCGTCTTTACCGCCATCCAGGTCGTCAACCACAGTGCCCTTCAATCCTTCCGCGCCTCGATCGATGTCGTGGCCGGCAAGGCCAATTTCACCGTGGAAGGTGATGGACTCCGGCTGCCGGAGGATCTTTTCCTGACTGTCCGCGCCAAGCCCGGCGTCCGTGCCGCTACACCGGTCATCCAGGAGGTCGCTCTCCTGCCCGATCATCCCGGCACCTACCTCCAAGTCCTCGGCATCGATCTGTTCACTAACCGCCCCTTTAGCACGTTCATCCTGCTCGACCAACAGTTCGAACCCGCCTCCATCCTCGACTTTCTGACCCGTCCCGATCATATCGCCATTTCCGAAAAACTCGCCCGCCGCCTTGAGCTCGGCGTCGGTGATCGCCTGCGTGTCCTGGCCCGGGGCGAAACGGTCGAACTCACCATCGCCGCGCTGCTCCGATTTTCCGAAGACACCCCCGGCGCTGATGAACACCTTGCCCTCATGGACATCGCCAGCGTTCAGGAAACCTTCGGCCTCCTCGGGCAACTCGACCGGATCGATGTCATCCTCGATGCGCCCCCAACCGCACTGGCCTCGGCGGGAGACTCCCTTCGCAACCAGCTTGCCTCCGCCCTGCCGCCTCACGCCCGCGCCGGTTCGCCCGAACGCCGTTCCGCCCAGGTCGAAACCATGCTCGGTGCCTTCCAGCTTAACCTGACGGCACTCTCCCTCATCGCCCTTCTGGTCGGAACCTTTCTGATCTACAACACCGCTGCGGCTTCCGTCATCTCCCGCCGTCAGGAAATCGGGCTCCTCCGCACCCTCGGCGTGCACCCCTGGCAAATCCAGGCACTCTTTCTCTTTGAATCTGCCATCCTCGGGCTGGTCGGTGCCCTGCTCGGGCTTTTCGGCGGAGGACTCCTCGCGGCTGCCCTGGTCCAAACCGTATCGGCAACCATCACCTCGCTCTACATCCTCCTTCATATCCAGGACATTCTCCTCTCGCCCGCTGCCGCCCTCCTTGCCCTCGGATTCGGCGTTGCCGCTGCCCTGGCCGGTGCCTGGTGGCCCGCCCGGGAAGCTTCCCGCGTTCCCGTCGTCGAAGCCCTCTCACCCGGCACCCTCGGGGAACAGGCCCGCACCCGCACCTGGGTTTGGACCGGCACGGCCTTCCTCGCTTTTGTCTTGGCCTTCTTCTCCGCCGGGCTCGCCCTGCACACCGGCCCAGCCTGGCTCGCTTTTGCCACCGCCTTCTTCACCCTGGTCGGTTTTGCTTTCCTGGTTCCTGGCGTCAGTCTTTTCCTCAGCCGGGCGGCACCGCTCGGCCTGCCCATCTGGGCCAGGCTGGCCTTTGGGCACTTCGGACGATCTCTCCACCGCAACTCGATTACTATCGCCGCCGTCGTCGCCGCCCTCGCCATGCTCCTCGGCGTGGCGATCATGATCCACAGCTTCCGCGCCACCGTTGATGGCTGGCTGGCTCGCACCCTGGCCGCCGACTTTTTTATCGCTCCCATCTCCGCACTTGCCCTCGGTGCCCGCGAAACTCTGCCCCATCCCGTGGCTGAGGCGGTTGAATCCTGGCCCATGGCCGACCGCGTGGGACGTTACCGGGAACTCCACACCACCGTAGATGGACTCCCCATCAAGGTCTCCGCCACCCAAATGCAAAACGTGGCCGACTACGATGTGCTTGTTTTGGAACAGTCGACTTCGCCCGAGACCATCCGCGCCATGCGGGGCCGCCGTCAGGTCCTCGTCTCCGAGCCGTTCCGGAACCGAACCGGCCTCGGTCCCGGCGATGTCGTGACCTTCAACACGCCCACCGGTCAACATGCCTTCGAGATCCTCGATGTATTCAAAGATTACACCACCGATCGCGGCCTTGTTCTCATCGATCTGAACACCTACCGCGAGCATTGGGACGATGACGCCCTGACCTCCGTTGCCGCCTTTCTCCAGCCCGGCATCGATCCCGAGGAGGCCTATCGCGACCTGCGCGAACGCCTCGCCCCTCTCGGCACCTTCCTCACCCTCTCCCGCGGCCAGCTCCGCCGCGAGGCCATCCGGGTCTTCGACCAGACCTTCTCCGTGACGTATCTTCTCCGGC
>CALFVM010000093.1 GCA_937928665.1 uncultured Candidatus Methylacidiphilales bacterium | reverse complement strand
GAGGGAAGGCTGAGCGAGGGAGGGTGCGGGTGAGGGTTTGGTTTGGGCGTCGGAGGCGCCCTCGAGAGCGGCGACTTTGTCTTCGAGAAATTTGATGCGGTAACGGACGATGGTGGGTTCCCACTCGGGATTGCCTTTTTGGAGGTCTTTGAGCTGGTTGAGGGTGGCCTGGTAGCGGCCGCGGGCGGAGGCTTTTTGGCCGGTGTTTTCGGTGCGCTCGGCTTCCTGGATGGCGAGGTAGATTTGGAGGTATTGGTCCTGGGGAGAGTTGCGAGGTTGCGCGGACGCGAGGGGTGCGCCTGAGAAAAAGGCGATGCCGGTGAGGAGAACGACCAGGGCAACCAAGCGAGGCATGGTGAGCATTTACGGATTTATGAGTAAAAAGGCAACATCAAAAATACCAAACACTTAGAGAGATTTGGAAAGAAGAATCAGCAGGGTGAGGTGGAATTGTTGAGGGGGTGTGGGGAGGTGGGAGAATCAGGCCCAGAGTTGGCGGTCGAGGGAGCGGTAGCCGATGGCTTCGGAGAGGTGGTCTTCGGTGACGGCGGGGGAGTCGGCGAGGTCAGCGATGGTGCGGGCGACTTTAAGGATGCGGTCGTAAGCGCGGGCACTGAGTTTGAGATCTTCCATGGCGTAGGAGAGCATGGTGCGGGAGGAGTCGTCGAGGGGGACGAATTCTTTGAGATCGCGTGGTCCCATTTGGGCGTTGCACCAGATTTTGGGTCGGTTTTGAAAGCGGGTGAGTTGGCGGTTGCGGGCGGCAATAACGCGGGCGCGGATGGCGGCGGAGGGTTCGGCAGGGGCGGGGTGGACGAGTTGGCCGTGTTTGAGGGCGGCGACTTCAAGGTGGATGTCGATGCGGTCGAGGAGAGGGCCGGAAATTTTGTTGAGGTAGCGTTGGACGGCGGCGGGGGAGGTGCGTCCGCGATCGGCGTCGCCGAAGGAGCCGCTGGGGGTGGGGTTCATGGCGGCGACGAGCATGAAGCGGGCGGGGAAGGTGAGGGAACCGGCGGCGCGGGAGATGGTGACCTGGCCGTCTTCGAGGGGTTGGCGAAGGACTTCGAGGGCGGAGCGTTTGAATTCAGGGAGTTCGTCGAGGAAGAGGACGCCGTGGTGGGCGAGGCTGACTTCGCCGGGGGTGGGCTGTGCGGAGCCGCCAATGAGTCCGATGTCGGAGATGGTGTGATGGGGGGAGCGGAAGGGGCGGCGGGTGAGGAGGGCGTGGCCTTCGGGGAGGAGACCGACGACGGAATGGATTTTGGTGGCTTCGAGGGCTTCCTCAAGGGTGAAGCCGGGCATGATGGAGGGGATCCGTTTGGCGAGCATGCTTTTGCCGGAGCCTGGGGGGCCGACCATGAGGAGGTTGTGGCCGCCGGCGACGGCGACTTCGAGGGCGCGTTTGATGCTTTCCTGGCCTTTGACTTCGGCGAAGTCGGGTTCGCCGAGTTCGGCGGGGTCGATGGAGGGATCAAGGGCGGTGCCGGTAGCGGGGAGGATAGGGGTGGAGCCTTCGAGGAAGGAGATGGCGTGGCGGAGGGATTTGACGGGATAGACGGCGAGGCCTTCGACGACGGCGGCTTCGGCGGCGTTGGCTTCGGGGAGGAGGATGCCGCGTTTACCGGCGGCGCGGGCGGCGAGGGCCATGGGGAGGGCACCGCGGACTTTGCGAACGGCACCGTCGAGGGCGAGTTCGCCAATGAGCATGAGGTCGGAGAAAGGAGGAAGGTTGACTTGTTGGGAGGCGGCGACGATGCCGACGCCGATGGGGAGGTCGAAGAGGGGTCCTTCTTTGCGGATGTCAGCGGGGGCGAGGTTGACGGTGGTTCGTCCGTCGGGGAAGCGGAAGCCGGAGTTGTGGAGGGCGGTTTTGACGCGGTCTTTGGATTCTTTAACGGCGGTATCAGGGAGGCCGACGACGATGACTTGGGGGAGGCCGTGGCCGACGTCGACTTCGACTTCGACGGGGAAGGCCTGGATGCCGACGACGGTGGCGGCTTCGACTTTGGCGAGCATCGGCTCCGAAGGTGGGGGTGGGGCGGAGGCGAGGGCAAGCGAAAACGGGGCGGGGAGTCAGAGGTCGAGGGAGAGGAACTGGGCGGCGACGTGGACTTGGATGCCGAGGGGTTGGCCGGCCTCGTGGGCTTGTTTTTCGAGGGAGGCGAGGCGTGAGTCGTCGTGGAGGGGGTCGTGATGGGTGAGGAAGAGGCGGGAGGCTCCGGCGGCTTGGGCTTCGGCGAGGGCTTGTTCCCAGGTGGAGTGGCCCCAGCCGATGTGGTCGTGGCCGCCGTTGCCGATGTATTCGTCGGGGGAGTATTGGGCGTCGTGGACGAGGACGTCGGCTCCGGCGGCGAGGCGTTGGACAGAGGGGCTGAGTTGAGTGCCGTGTTCGGTGTCGGTGCAGAAAGCGAAGATGGCGGGAGGGCGACCGGGGCGGTGTTCTTCGACGCGGTAGCCGAAGCAACCGCCGGGATGGTTAAGGGGTGCCCAGGTGATGTGAAGGGAGGTGTCGGGGCCGGTGAGCTCGATGGGATCGGAGGGGAGGTCGGCGAAGGTGAGTTTGGCGGACATGTCTTCGAGATTGACGGGGAAGCTGAGGTCGTCTTGCTGGCGGCGGAGGGCGCGTTCGAGCGTGCAGACGGGGGAGTCGGGGTTCGGGGCAAGGGGGGGGCCGAGGAGGTGGAAGGAGTTTTCTGGATGGAAGGCGGGCATGAAAAAGGGGAAGCCCTGGATGTGGTCCCAGTGGAGGTGACTGAAGAGGAAGGTGGCGTGGAGGGGCTTGGGCCGGCGGAGGAGGTCGAGGCCGAGAAGGCGGAGGCCGGAGCCGGCGTCGAGGATGAGGAGGAGGTCGCCGGACTCGATTGAGACGCAGGTGGTATCCCCGCCGTAGCGCTGGGTTTCAAAGGTTGAGGTGGACGGGGTGGGGATGCTTCCCCGGGTGCCCCAGAAAGTGATCTTCACGCGGATTCGGAGATTGAGGATCGGAATTGGATGAAGCAACCCGACCCGTAGTAACGTTGCTGGATTGTGACAAAGTCAGCAAGGGGAATGTCGGCGGGCGGGGAGGTCTTTCTTGAGGGTGAGACAGGTGCCTTTGGATTTGGGCTGATAGTGGACGGTGGAGAAGGTTGCTTTGAGGATAAAGGAGCCGAGGCCGCCGGGGCGGAGTTCATCGAGTTGGCGTCCTTTAATTTTTGCGGGGTCGGCGGGGCAGCCTTCGTCTTCGAGGGTGAAAGTGAGGGAGGTGTCATCGAGGGTGGCGCGTAGGGTGAGTGGGCCGGGTTGGTGATGGTAAGCGTAGCGGTGGACGTTGGTGGCGGCTTCGTCGCAGGCGAGGACGATTTGGCCAACGGTGAGGTCGTCAAAGCCGGCGTAGTGGGACCAGGCTTCGACGAAGGCACGCCCTTTGCAGAGTTCGGAGGTCTGACAGTCGATGCGGAGTTCGGCAGGAGGAGGGCTGCCGCGCCAGTGAAGGAGAAGGAGGGAGGCATCATCGTGCTGGGGGGCACCGGCAGTGAAAGTGCGCCAGGCGTCGGTGACGGCATCGAGGGTGGCGGGGGCGGAGAGGCGGGCAGGGAGGGAAGTGAGGAGGCCCTCGCGCCCGAATTCGGCACCGGCTGGGTCGCGGGCTTCGGCGATGCCGTCGGAGTAAAGGAGCCAGTGTTGACCAAGGCGGAGTGGGAAGGTTCGGGCGGTGTAGGCGAATCCGGCGAAGACGCCGAGGGGTAGTTGAGAGGGGACGTCGGGCTCGGTCCAGCCGGAGGCGTCGCCGAGGAGGGGTCCGAACTGTCCGGCAGCGATGACTTGGATGGTGTCGGTGGCGGGGTCGGCGAGGAGGAAGGTGGCGGCGATGAAGCGGCCGGCGATGAGGTGGTCGGAGAGGGACGCGTTGAGTTGGCGGACCCAGCCGCTGAGGTCGCCGTTGATGAAGGGGACGAGGGCTTCGATTTTGGCGGTGGCGCGGGCCATGGTGAGGGCGGCGGGAATGCCTTTGCCGGCGACATCGCCGAGGCCGACGAGGATGGCACCGGAGGGGGTGGCGAAGGCGAAGGAGAAGTCGCCGCCGACTTGTTTGGCGGATTGGGAGAAGGTTTCGATCAGGGCGGGGTCGAAGCGGAGGGAGGGGGGTGGGAGGAAGGCGGCCTGGATTTCTTCGGCGAGGCGGAGTTCTTCCTGCTCGCGAGCTTCCCGGACGAGGCGTTTATTTTCTTCGAGACGAACGAGGGCGGTGACGATAAGGGCGGCGAGACCTTCGACGAGGTCTTCGTCTTCGGGTCCGAATTTGTCGCGGCCTTCGGGATTGAGCATTTGGAGGACGCCGAGGGATTCGTTGCCCTTGAGGAGGGGGACGGTGAGCATGGAGCGGGTGACGAAGCCGGTCTGGCGGTCGACGCCTTTGTAGTGGTCGCGATTGGAGGCGAGATCGGAGAGGTTGATGGTGCGTTGTTCGGTGAAGGCGCGGCCGGCAATGCCGGCACCTTTTGGGATGCGGGTGGCGCCGAGGACGGGGGCGGCATCGCCCTGGGCCGAGTGGATGATGAGTTCGCCGGTGGCAGGATCGGGGAGCAGGATCGAGCAGGCTTCGGCGCGGACGACGGCTTTGGCGCGGACAAGGATGCTGTCGATGAGGGCGTGGATGTCGGTGGCGCGCATGAGAGAGCGCGCGGCGGTGAGCAGGACTGTGTAACCGTCCTCGGGACGCGTGGTCATCGGGTGGGGTTATTTGCCGCGGGCTGGCGGGGCGGTCTGGATGGGGACGGGGCGGTTGCTTTTGAGGATTTCTTCCTCGGAGGGGAGGGGCGGGGTTTTGCCGCCCCAGATGACGCGCCAGGGTTTGTCGGCGAGGGTGTGGAGGAGGGATTTGGCGTAAGTGGAAACGACTTTGAGGTTGGCGGCGGTGACGTTGAGGCTGGCGGTGAGTCTGTCGGCGTTGTCGAGGAGGCGGCTAATTTTGACGGAGTTATCGTCGAGGAGGGAATTGGTTTTGGTGACGAGGTCGGTTCCCTTGGCCGTGAGGGCGCGGACGTCGGTGATGACGGTGTGGATGTTTTCGCCGAGGTCGGGGTTTTTCTCGCGGAGATCTTCGAGGATTTCGTCAACCCGTGAGATGGCCTTGTAGCCGGCGTCGATGACTTCGTTGAGTGAGATGGCGCGGCTGCCGTCGATGATGGCACTGTCTGCGAGGGTGGGGGCATCGAGGGGGCCTGGGTTGAGGTTGATAAATTTTTCGGAGAGGAGGGAATCGGATTCGATGGTAGCGCGGAGGCCGTCGGTGAGGGCGGGGATGCCTTTGTCAATGGCGACGGTGACCCGAACGTTGGCGTCGGTGCGGCCCTGGGCGGCGGCTTGGATTTTTTCTTGTTGAGAGAGGATGCGGATGGCGGTGACGCGTCCGGCGGGGGCGCCGGCGTAGCGGAGTTGGGAGTTGACGCGGACGCCGGTGACGGAGGCGAAGTCGATCTGGCGCTCGCGTTCCGGGGTGAAGAAGTTGATATCGGTGAGGGCGAGGGTGAGGGCGGCCAGGACGATCAGGCTGCAGAGGATGACGGTGGCGGCGACGAGGTAGTCGGAGGCGTTTTTGAGTTTCATGGGTGCGGGTGCGAGTTAGCCGATGAGGCGTTTGATGTAGTCGTCCTTGGAGAGTTTGAGGGGGATAGGGCCGTCGGCTTCGCCGCGGATAAATTGTTGGAGCATGGGGTTGGGGTGGTTGCGGATTTCGTCAGGGGTGCCTTCGGCGATGATTTTGCCCTGGTGCGGGCCGGTGCCGAGCATGATCATGCGGGTGCCGATGCGAAAGGCGCTGGTCATGTCGTGGGAGACGACGACAGCGGACATGCCGAGTTTTTGGGTGAGGTCCATGGTGAGCTGGTCGATGACGGCGGTCATGACGGGGTCGAGGCCGGAGGTGGGTTCGTCGCTGAAGAGGAGTTCAGGATCAAGGGCGACGGCGCGGGCGAGACCGACGCGTTTGCGCATGCCGCCGGAGATCTCGGCGGGTTTGAAGTTTTCGAAGCCGGTGAGGCCGACGAGTTCGAGTTTCATTTTGACGACGAGGTCGATGATGCCGGGATCGATTTTGCTGTGTTCGAGGATGGGAAGGGCGATGTTTTCGCCGACGGTGAGGGATTGGAAGAGGGCACCGAACTGGAAGTTCATGCCGAAGCGGCGGCGGATTTTGTCGAGTTGAGTCTGGGACTTGGTGGTGAGTTCCTCTCCGAAGAGTTTGACGGAGCCGGAGGTGGGCTTGAGGGTGCCGTTGATGTGGCGGAGGAGGGTGCTTTTGCCGCAGCCGGAGCCGCCCATGATGATGAGGGTATCACCGCGATATACCTTGAAACTGATGCCATTAAGGACTGCACGGTCGCCGAACTTGCGCACCAGATCGGTTACCTCAAGGATGGGCTCACCGCGGCCTTTCACAGATTCGGGCGGCGATGTGAGGGGGAGAGTCGCAGCGGCGTCCATGGTCTAGAGGAGGATAAAAAAGATGGTGGTGAGAATGGCGTTGGCGACGAGCATGGAGATGAGGGCAAGGACAACCGAGCTGGTGGTGTTGCGACCGACACCCTCCGCACCGCCTTCAACGGAGAGGCCAGCGTGGCAGGAAATGGTGATAATGATCCAGGCGAAGACGAAGGCTTTGATCAGGCCGGAGTAGAGATCCCAGGCGGTGGCGCGGTCAACGCAGTGGATGATGTAGGCGGCCGTGCTCATATCGAGGCTGAAATGGCAGATGAGCCAGCCGCCGAACATGCCGACGCAGTTGCCGAAGATGGCAAGGACGGGGAGCATGATAAGCATGGCGACGACGCGGGGAATGACGAGGTAGCGGACGGGGTTGATGGCCATGACCTGGAGGGCCTCGATTTCTTCGGAGACTTTCATGGTGCCGAGTTCGGCGGCAACCGCCGAGCCACTGCGGCCGATGACAATGACGCCGGTAAGAAGGGGCCCGAGTTCACGGAGGAGGGAGACGGAGACGAGGTCAGGGACGTAGGCTTCGGCACCAAGTTTCATGAGTTCCTGGGCACTTTGCATGGCGAGGGTGAGGCCGATGCTGAGGGCGGTGAGGCTGGACATGGGAAGGGCCTGAACGCCGATCCTCACCATTTGGCGGACGCATTCGCGAAAGCTAAAAAAGCGGCCGGTGAAGGGGGCGATGAAGAGCCAGAAAAGGATATCGCCGCAGAGTTGGAAATATCCTTTCACGAGCGGTCAGGGTCCGGCAGTCTTCAGGCGAGACTTTGTTTGGCAGCGTCGATGGAATCGTGGATGGAGAAAATTTCGGTCAGCCGAACGAGATCGAAGACAGACCGGACGCGGGGATTGAGGCCAGCGAGGGCGAGTTTGCCGGAATAGCTGCGGGAGCCCTGGAAGTATTCGACAAGAGTGGCCAGTCCGGAGGAGTCGATGTAGGGAACGGCACTGAAGTCGACGAGGAGCTTGGGACACTTTTCCTTAACCTTGCCTTGGAGGAGAGCGCGGAGTTTAGGAGAGTGATGCAGATCGATATCTCCCTCGGGTTTCAAGACGAGGATGTCGCCTTCGTGCGCTTCGGTAATTTGCATGCCCGAGCGGTTTAGCAGCCATGTCCTTAAGCGGGAAGAGAAAAGTCTTGCAGCCGGATTTTCGAACTGGGTGGGGCGGGCTTTTCAGTGCCCGCAGCCTTGGCCTGGCCTTGTTTCGGCCCGGGGCGAAGGCTGGAAACCAGGGAGTTCAGCCGCGGCCTCTGCTAAACCAGCCTTTTTTTGCCGGGGCCTGTAGTGGAGGATCTGGCATGGAGTCGGCATCGCGGGCATTGAGGACGGCTTCTTCCCGCGTGATGGACCCGGCCATAACCAATTCGGCGAGGCTGACATCAAGGGTGTTCATTCCTTCGCCCGCCCCGATTTCCATGATGCCGACCAGCATGTGGGTTTTCCGGTCGCGGATGCAGGCGCGGACGGCGTCGGTGGCGACGAGGGTTTCTGTGGCCATCACGCGGCCCTGGCCGTCGGCACGGGGCAGGAGCCGTTGGGCAACGATGGCGCGGAGACAGTTGGAGAGTTGGACAATGATCTGGCCTTGTTGTTCGGGCGGGAAGACGTCGATGATCCGGTCGATGGCTTTAGGTGCGTCGAGGGTGTGGAGGGTGGCGATGACGAGGTGGCCGGTTTCTGCCGCGGTGATGGCGGCGCGCATGGTTTCGAGGTCGCGCAGCTCGCTGATGACGATGACGTCGGGATCTTGACGGAGGACGTGTTTGAGGGAATTGGCAAAGGACTTGGTGTCGAGCCCAACCTCGCGTTGTTTGACGATGCCGAGGGCGTTATCGAGGATGAACTCAACGGGATCTTCCACGCTGACGACCAGGCAGGCGCGGGCAGCGACGATGGTTTGGATCATGCTGGCGAGGGTGGTTGTTTTACCCGAGCCGGTCGTGCCGGTGATGAGGACCAAGCCTTCGTCGAGCCGACAAATCTGAGCCATGGTGGGCCGGTGGCCGAGGGCTTCGAGGGAGGGGATGCGGGCTGGGATGACGCGGAAGGTTGCTTCGGTACGGCCCCGGACATAGTGGGCATTGCCGCGAAATCGGCCGACATCGTGGATGTCGAGGACAAAGTCGAGTTCCCAATCCCCTTCCAGCCGGGCACGTTGGGTCTCAGTCAAGGCACTCAAGACCAGGTCCCGGCAGTGGTAGGCCGAGAGGGGCAGACTTTCCAGCGGGACCAGCGATCCGTCCAGTCGGATGAGCGGGGGTGAGCCGACGGAAAGGTGGAGATCCGACCCGCCGCGCTCAGCGCAGAGGGCGAGGAGAGAGACGAGGTCGGGAGCTTCGGGATCCATGATTCAGATGCTGGAGATGCCGCGCAGAGCGCGGTAGAGGTCCTGGGGATTGGGCAAGACGCGGGCTGCTGTTTCCAGATCCAACTGGCCGGTGTGGCAAAGGTGGGCGAGATGGTTGAGCATCGACCGGTTTCGCTCGTCCCCGCCCCGGTTGAGAAAGTCGGCCAATTCACTCCATTTGCGTTCCTGAATCAAGCGGCGGGAGAGGCCCTGGTTCTGGAAATGTTCAACGGCCGCGACCACGCCACCTCCCACGCTGGGCAGGAGTCGCTGGCAAATGACGCCGGTGAGTTGATTGGCCAGGATGACGGAGATGCCTTCGCGCTCGCTTTCCGGGAAGAGCCGAACGAGCCGCTCCAGGGCCTCGGGACATGAGGAACTATGGAGGGTGGTCATGACGGTGTGTCCGACCTCGGCGGACCGCAGCGCGGTTACGGCCGAGTCGGGGTCGCGGATTTCGCCGACGAAAATAATGTCCGGAGCCTGGCGCAGGGCCTGGCGGAGGCCTTGCGCGAAGGATTCGGTGTCCAGGCCGACTTCGCGCTGGGAGAAGAAGGCAACCCCGTCGGAGAAGAGGTATTCGACGGGATCTTCAATTGTAACGATGTGCCGGGGCAGATGCTCCGCGACCCAGCGGAGGGCCGCAGCGATCGTCGTGGATTTTCCGGAGGCGGTCGGCCCGCACACCAGAATGAGTCCGCCTTTTTTGCCGGCCCATTCCCGGAGCAAGTCGGCGGGCAGACCGAGTGTGTCGAGATCGGGCACCTCGGCTTTGACATGGCGCAGAACGGCCCGGCGACGATTGAGGAAGCGGAGGAGATTCACCCGAAAGCGGAGCCCGTCTGCGGTCGTGTAGGTGCCGTCCGCGTCGCGGGTATCCGGTCCGGCACCGAGAGAGAGCCAGAGCCGGTCCATTTCGCCGTCAGTCAGAACGGTGCCCTCCACGGTGGAAAGTTCTCCGGCGACACGAAGGAGGGCGCGACCCTCATCTTCAATGTAGAGATCGGAGCCCGCCTGTTCGACCAGATGTCGGGCGAGTTCATCCAAGGTGACGAAAGTGTGTTCGGCCATGTTTCGCGGGTTGATCAAGTGGATGGTACCGGGCATGGTTCTGCCAACCAGGATGTGAAAAGGCGATGCCATTCCGTCATGAAAACCATGCAGGTCATCTTACGGATGGGGGCGGCGACGGTTTCGCTGATGGGTGGAACACCGAATGCTCTGCCCCAGACGGGGGCACCGCTGCCTTTGCCGGACCGGATTGAAATTAAAGAGGACGCGACTTTGCCTGCTGGTATTCCGGAAAGAGCCTTCAATGCGTGGATTGTTGATTTGGGGGAGAACGAGGTCACGGTCGAGTTGTCCCGCTTTCGAGGGATCACCAGTCGCGTGCGGATTGACCGCGGGATCATTGCCAAACTGGAGGCGGGCGATCCGGCGGAACGTCCCTTCGCCGAACTGGCCCCGTTTCTTTCTCCGCCGCCGGACGCGGCGGATGCCGGGTCGCACCGGACTACGGTGATGACGCGTTTGGTTCCGTTTCTGGAACGGTTCAGCGAGACGCCCCAAGCGGAATTGGTGCGTGAGGCGCGTGACCTTTACGAGGGGGAACTCCTCCGCCTGGCCGGGGGTGAGGTGAAGATCAATCACCGATGGTTTCCTGTTAACGCTCTGGAGCCGATGGATCATGAGACGCTGAAGATGCTGCGGGAGACGGCAGCCGCGGCGGGCGAGCCGGTGCAGGCTTTTGGCAGCCGGGTGACGGCTGCTGCACGGTTGAGTCCGAGTGAGTTTTTTCCCGAGCTGGCCCAAGCACTTGACGCGACGGCCCGGCGTCGGATGCTGAGCATGGCTCAGGCCGGGGCGCAGACGGCCGTGAGTGCTGCCCGGCTCCAGGCAACCCTGACCACGCGCGAGGCTGTTCTGATCGGGCAGATTGAGGCGATCGTTAACCAGGAACCCCTGGGGGGCACCGTTCTCCGCCCGGCTACTGTGGTGGACCGGATTTACAATGAGACCACTGGCAAATGGTTCCGTGCGGCGGAGTTGAACACCTCGCTCTTTACTGAGTTTATGATCCCGGACGGCCGACCGAAACGGGCTTTGTCTCAAGCCGAGGTCGGGAGGCTGCGGGAAATGGTCGATCAACTGGCCACCGTCCGCCAAGCGTCCGGCGCGCCTGCCCCGCCCAAAGCTGACGACGGGTTGGGCCAAGAGCTGGCCGCCCTCGCGCCGCTGCGTCGGATTGATGTTTCCGCCCTGGAGGAATCCGTCCGGGCTGTCCAGGAAGTCCAGGATCGTGTGCGGGCGGGGCTTAATCCATCGGATGGTGAGGTCGTCGCGCTCCTGGCCGCGTCAACCAAAACTGTCCGGGGCGGCACCGCCCATCTCCGGCTGGCCAAGGAAATGCCGCAACACGCCGCGGCTGTCTCCGAAGAGGAATTGACAAGGTTTACGGAACGGGCCGCTCTCGCCCTCAAACTTTCCGCCATGGCCCGTGAATCGCTCCCGGGCACGGGCGCGTTTCGGGATTCGGCCAACGCGATCCCGGCTGCCTGGCAGGGATTCCTCGACGAGACAGCCCTCCCACGGTTTGTTGCTGCAGCGGATGAGATGCCACCGGACGAATGGGCCGAGCGGGTCGCCTCCTTCACTGCCGCGTTTACGGAACACCGGGCTGCCCTGGCACCGGACGCGGGGAAGAAATGGGCCGGAGTCGTCCTGCGCCGGATTCGGGATGGGGCGGCCCAGGAAGCCGGAACTGGAGATGCTGCTCTTGCGCTTCGCCGGCTGGCGGCTCTCTCGGCACTTCTGGCCAAGCCCGACCTGATCGCGTCGCACGAGCGAACGGCTTTGTCCAGCGAACTCGAAAACATCCGCCGCCGCGTCCGCACCCGTCTGTTGCAGGAAGAAGCGCCCGTTTTCCGTGCCCGACTCCAGGAGCTGGCCGATGCCCGCGATTACCAGGCTCTCCATGATTCGATTCGGGAACGCTGGCGGAAGCTGGCGGTTGAAAAACCGGAGCCTGATGAGATCCGGGCATTCAGTGATCTGGCCTTGGAGCACGCCGCTGCTGCCCTGACCGCGTTCTCCCCTCTGCAAAGCTTTCATCTTGTCTCGTTGGCCCGCGATATTGAGCCGGGCCATAGCCAGATCAAGTTGTGGATTTCTGGCGGAGTCGTTGGGGTTTTCGCGTTGTTAATGGCTCTCGCGCTTCCTGCTTTTTGGATTCTATCGCTCATCGCGACTCACTTTGACAATCTCCGTTTCAAGTTTCGTGTAGGAGCCCTGCGCAAACCGAAACGAACGGTGCTGCCGAAATCGTGACGGGTTTTGACGGCGGGGTTGGGCGGCGTTAGCGTTGCGAGATGCCGAGTGGAGAGAGCGGGCCCGACCCAAGGTTGCAGGAAGCCCGTGATGATTTTGTCACACAGTGGGGGGCGATTGGTAATGCTTGGGGCATCAACCGGACCATGGCGCAAATCCATGCTCTGCTCCTGGTCTCTCCACGTTCGCTTTCGACCGATGAGATCATGGCCGAACTGAAGATCAGCCGGGGCAATGCCAACACCAATCTGCGCGAGTTGGTCGGCTGGGGCCTGGTCCGGGGGGTGATTCGTAAAGGGGAGCGCAAAGAATACTTCGAGGCGGAGAAGGATGTCTGGCGAATGTTTGCCACCCTGGTGCGGGAGCGTAAACGCCGGGAGATTGATCCTGCTGTCGAGGTGTTGCGCCGGTGTCGGGACCAGACCCGGCCCATGCGCGGGGGCGAGGCGGAAGATTTCCATCGTCAGATCAGTGCCCTCCTTGACTTTGTCGAAATGGCTTCCGGGGTGATGGACAAAGTGGCCGGAGCGGAACGGAGCAAGCTGATGCCCCTGGCACTTAAGCTCCTGAAATAGATCGGCACCCATCCCGGGGGAACTCTTCGGTAAGAAGCCCGACCGCGCGAAAGATCGTGTCGAAACGCCCCTCCCAGGTATGGTCGCGCAGACAGCGGGCGCGGGCAGCGCGGCCCATCGCTTCGGCCCGAGCGGGATCGGTCAGGAGCGCACGAAGCTTGTCGACTAACTCGGCCCGGCTCCGGTACGTCTCGATTTCGGTGCCGATTTCAAAACAGCGGCGGAGTTCTGCGTGATCTTCGGTCAGGTAACACCCGCCGCTCATCGGCACCTCGAAATCGCGCCCCTTCAGACAGTGGGTGTCCTTGAACTCTCCCACGGAAGCAAATCCGAGATTGACCCGGCTGCGGGAATAGACGTGCCGCATGGCGTCGGTCGGGATTTTTCCTTCCGGCCAGCCAGGGCCGAATGTCCGGACCTCAAAACCCGGTCGCCGAAGATAATCAATGACCTCGGGCCGGTGCCCGTAGTGCGCTCCGACAAATGACACGGGCCAATCTTTCGCGCACTCGACCGGGAAAAACATGTGGGGATTGGCGGCTTCAGGCAGATAAATGGCGGGGGCACCCTCCACGGCATATTTCGGCAGTGCGTCCTCGGTGCTGGTCCAATTAAGATCAAAGAGACAACAAATGTCCCGGACGCCCATGGCCAGACCACCGCGAATTTTGCCGACAAAGGCTTCTTTGTCATTGAGATTGAGGTTGATCATGGGCACGCCCAGGCCCCGAATGGCTTGCAATGTCTCCGGCCGGGCGAGGTAGGGAGAGACATAGAAGAAGAGGACATCCAAAGGGCATTCAGCGTGCTCGCGGGCAAGGCGATCGGCGATGGAGGGGTCAGGTTGATCCGGGTCGGTTTCGGCGGTTTTGGGAAGGAGCGGATCAAGATAAAAGGTATCGCCGAAAGCCTTCAACGCGGGCAGGAAGGCGGTCTGTTCCCAGGAATAATGGTGGAAAATCGCACCGATCCGGAGGTGTCCCTTCGGCTTGGCCGCCGGGCCAGGTCGGTTCTGGGGCGGGATCAGGCGTAAGCCGCGCCGGGCGAATTCCCGGGTATAGTGGGCGTTTTCCCGCCGGAGCCGCCGGGTATCGAGCCAGCGGCGATACGCAAGACTGGCCCGTTTTCTCCACTTCATGCGGTCGAAGGCGGGTCGAGCTTCCAGCGGGGGCTCCAGGAAGCGTAGCGGTCTGGTTGCCGATGATCGGCCCGCCAGCTTTTGCCAAAAAAGACTAGGTCGAGCGTGGACCCTAGATCGAGGAAGATATGGCCCGGATTGATCTTCCAGCCTTCATGAATGAGGATCTTAGCCAGGGGCCCGGCAGCGACGAGAAACACGGCATCCCGGCGACGGGTTACTTCCCAGTCCAGACGGGCGAGCAGGTGATCGCGCTCGTTCATCCACATCCGGACGCAACAACCTTTGAGCGGGACATGGTGGAATGGGCCGACGAGGCGACGGGTGGAGTCCCGGTTTAATTTGGCACTCCCCACGATGACCAGCTCCCGTCCTGTCTCACGGAGAGCGGGGAGAAACTCGCTCTGGAACCGTGCAGCGTTGGCCAGGCTGAAGAGGTTGCCGTGGGTAATTCGGTCGAGGGGACAGCGGACCTGTTCAAGCAGGTAGCGGTGGGTCTCCCGGTCTGTTTCCTCGGAGGAAAACCCGTAGAAAAAGGCAGGGTCATCGGCGAGGAGCGAGCGGCGAAGGGCGGCGCGGAAGACGAGGTCACGGTCGGCTTTGTAGAACCAACCATCTTTGTTGCCCACATCTTCGTTACGCAGAACGCGGGCTTCCCCATCGTTGAACCGGGAGAAAGCGAAGGCGCGCCCTTCGCGGACCCAACCGAGCATAAGGTTGAGGTCGGTGGCGAAGTTTTGCTGGAAAGGCGGGAATGCGCTCATCGAGGAACCCAGGCATCAAAGCGGCGGATGGAGCGCGGTGTCAAGGATGGCCTGATATTTTGCCTGGCGTTCCCGGGCGGCCTCCCGTTTCAGGCAGAGACCGGGCAGGTTGGTGGTGAGGGCCCAGAGACTTTTGACCAGGTGCCGTCGGCCGGATAATGCTTCCGGTAGAACGTGTACTCGGCGGTCAGCTTTCGCTTCCAACGGTCATAAGAGGGATTCTTGCGTTCGCTCTGAGCACTAAGGTGGGTTACGACGATCTGCGGAAAAAAGCCAACTTGGAATCCGGCCTGGCGGACTCGTAAACCCAAATCCTGATCTTCTCCATAGAGGAAAAAATCCTCGTCAAAACCTCCCTTGAGCCTGGGCAGAAGGTCCCGGCGCAGAATCATACTGGCACCGAGCACGCAGGCCAGATCGCCTGGCAAGCCGGAAGAATCGAATCTTGCAAGGCGTTGGTTGGGGTAAACGGTGTCGGTCGAAGGCTGCCGTTGCCCGTCCGCGTGAACGATGGCAGTGCCTGCCAGGCCGATGTCCGGTCGGGCCGTCATTTCCCGCACGAGCGCGGCAAGGGTGCCGGGGACAATGCGGGCATCTGGGTTCAGGCAGTAAAGGAAGGGAGCGGAAGTCAGGCGAAAAGCCTGGTTGTTCGCAGCACCGAACCCGACGTTGCGGTCATTGGCAATGAGCCGGACGTTCGGAAAGTCGCGGGTAACCAGCTCGGCAGACCCATCGGATGAGGCGTTATCGACGAGAAAGATTTCCTTGGAGGCCGAGGTGTCGGCCTCGATCGATCCGAGACACGCGGGCAGGAGATCGGCGGTCTCGAACGAGACCACCACAACGGCGATTTCCGGCTGCACATTCATTTAACCAACCCAATTCTGCTGGCGGTTGTAGAAAGCCCGACGCCACGCGCTCGGCCAGCCGGACCCGGCGGGGACCGGATTGAACCGACCGATCAACCGCTTGGCCCGGTCTTGAAAGTGAATGGCCAAGGCTCGGACACGCTCGCCCGCAGGGGTTTCGAAATAGGGGACAAGCGTCTCGTTTTCGACTTCCCAGAAGATCCGTTTCCGGACACGTCCCTTTCTCCGGTGCCTTACCGCCAGGCCATCAGCGATGTTGATGCAGTGATCCATGTGACCTGCTGGGGTATCGTTCGAATACATGGCGCCGCCGCCTGAGTTGGCAAACAATTCCAAAAAAACCATGTCCCCGAGATTGTCGAGCCCGCCCTTGGCAATAGCCGCGTTGGACCGGGCCCGCCATTCGGCCAGGAAAGGCTCATCCATGTACCGTTCGAGGATGAATTCGAGGAAACGGTTGATTCGGTTTCGGAGAAAGGTGACGGCCGGACCGCCGCATTTACTGCAAACGGGAGATCCCGGTGGGGCGAAGCGAAAGAGATTGTGAGCCGGAGCGAACAAGGCGCAGTCGCTGTCGAGGTAAATAGCTTCGTCCAGGCCCTCGCGTTCCAGCAGCCGGTCGACATAGAACCATCGTTCCAGAAATAATTTCTCGGCGGCAACCTTGAGGCCCGAGATGTGTTCATAGCGACGGTGAAACTCAGGAAGCAGTGGGTGGACAAGGTCGCCAGGCGCGACAACCTCGCCCCGAATCCAGCCGAGATTCGGGCGACGGTCTGTCACCAGAATAATCCGAGACTCCGGGTTAAAAAACCGGGCACTTTCCAAGGTTCTTTGCAGGTAACGCGGAAATTGGCCTGTGTGAAAAAAAAGAATCGCCGGAGCCGAATACATTTTTACGGGCGGAGTGTGCCAGCGCACGGATAGGCCGCGCAAGCCCAGATCAGGGGCCCAGTTGGACCGGCTTATCCAGTTCAATCCGGGTCCAGCCTGTGTCCACAGGCGGCGGAGTCGCTTGGGGTGTGGGAGTGACCTCTCCAGTGGACGAGGGTGTGGCCGGTGCTCTCTTGAGGGCTTCCACGATTTGTTCTGCCGGGCTAGGAAGCTGAACCGATCGCTGTCCGCTCTCGGGGTCGATTCGGACGGTCGGCATAGTCGCAATGTCGAGCCGAGAGGGAGGCGGTGTCTGGGCCAGTGACGAAGTCGATTC
Source organism: uncultured Candidatus Methylacidiphilales bacterium (assembly GCA_937928665.1). Classification (GTDB taxonomy): domain Bacteria; phylum Verrucomicrobiota; class Verrucomicrobiia; order Methylacidiphilales; family CALFVM01; genus CALFVM01. Next base: position 1,929 of record CALFVM010000093.1, on the reverse strand, counting down.
CGCTGACCGCTTTGCGGGCCGGGCCGCGACCGCACGCGGAGCTCCGAGGTCAAACTCCCGCTCCACCGGCTCTCCCCAGAGTGCGGGCTGGGCCTGGATCTCAGCCCGTTTGATCCCGAGAACCTCGGCATAGAAGACGTTGAATGGAATCAGGCAGGCAATCGCACGTTCCCGCTCACCAATCCTTGGCTCGAGGATGAGGTGCATCCCGCGGATCTGCAGTCGGCCAATTTCGGCCAGAGCGAAGTTGTGGGCACCCACCCGGTCGCCAGTAGAGATTTTTGAAACGAGATTGGCCACCTCAGACGGTTGCACGTCGCCCCAGAGTTTTTTCCAAGTCTGCGGGGCGATCAGAACTTCATGAATGGCCAGGAGATTGGCCCGGTGATTGTCTTCCGGTTTGGGCCGGTAAAAGCCAACAATCAAATGGAACGGTCCGGGCGCGGCGGCGAGCTGGGCGGCATCGCCTAGGTCAATGGCCCGGTTCCACTCCGCCAACCGGATGGCCACCGGTGCCCCGGGCTGGCGCGGATTCATCGACGCGGGAATATCCCAAACCGACCCGCCGGAGCGTTCCAAAAACGCATCAATAATCCCGCGGGCAAAGGCTTCGCGCCCAACAGTCGGATCCAGAGTGCCGGACGCGGCGAGAACGAAGGCTGCGGTGATTACGATGGGAACCATCGCCGGAAAACTAACACGCCCCCGCCCCGAGTCCAAGCCTCTCGATCCCATCTCTCGACCGACCGCAAAGCCGCCGCCTTTTCGTTCGGGAAATCCCTTCAACCAACCCCGCTTCGGCAAAGGGATCAGCCGTCAACGGCCTGTTGCCCAAATCCTCGCCTGAGCAGCGTTAATCGGAAGCATGACATACGGCTTGCTTGTTAGGTATTGATGATGATGGGTCCGTATGCCAACCAGGCCGAGATCTGGGTTGATCCGCTCAATCTCTTCCAACGCAGCCCCGAGGGTCATCGGTTGCGCAAGCTTAACGCCATCCTCGATCTGGGGTTTGTCGGTGAGGAAGTGGTCAAAACCTACGGTCGGCGCGGTCATGTCTCGGTCGATCCGGTCCAGATCATGAAGATGAGGTTGCTGCTCTTTCTCAATGACGTGAAGAGCGAGCGGGAACTCATGCGCCAGATTCCGCTGCGCATCGATTCCCTCTACTTTCTGGGTGACCACTTGGAGGATGTCCTTCCCCAGCACTCGGTCTTGAGCAAGGCCCGTAAGCGGTGGGGGGTGGAGATCTTTGCCGAACGGTTCCGGCGCACCGTGGAGCAGGCGGTGCGGGCGGGCCTGGTGGACAGGCGCCTGCTCCATGTCGATTCTTCCTTGGTCCGGGCCGATGCTTGGCTCAACTCGGTGGTGCAGGTGACCTTGGCCAAGCTGGATGAACCGGAAGGGCCTTGCCAGAAGGAGCCCGGGGAGGATCGCCCTGGCGGGCCGATGAACCGGGAGCATCCAAGCACCACCGATGCGGAGGCCGCTGTGGTGCGGCATGGCTCGTGGAAGTCGGTGCCTGGCTCTAAAGTGCATCGCGCTGGGGATGATCAGTCTGGCATCATGACCGCAGTGGGAACAACGACTGAAGCGGTGGATGAAGGTTCCCGGATGCTAGGCTTGGTGGAGCAACATCAAGGGCTCAGTGGCGTGGGCTGTGAAAACAACAAGCGCAGACCTGGCTGATGAGGGAGGTGCAAAGCCTCAAAACCCTGATCCGAAAGGTTGTGGGCTCCACTTTAGGCCCGGGGTTGACCGCTCAGCCCGACCTGACTCCGATCCTTCGGCTTTGACGACATGCTCTGGTCATCTGCTGCGTTCTCTTCTCCCAAGAAACCGACGCTGACCAAGGTTCCGACACGATGGAAAACTTGGCGTTTTGAGCAACGGCCCGTTGACGGCTGACTCCATTTGTCTTGGGATAGG
>CALFVM010000092.1 GCA_937928665.1 uncultured Candidatus Methylacidiphilales bacterium | reverse complement strand
CCTCCTCGGCATCCTCGCCTCCCTCCTTGCCACCCTCGGCGTCTGCCTCCGCTGGTGGACCATCCTCCGTATCCAGAGCGTGCCCCTCACCTATCCCCACGTCCTCAAACTCGTTTTCATCGGCCAATTCTTCAGCGCCTTCCTCATGGGTGCCAACGGCGGCGATGTCGTCCGCATCTTCTACGCCATCCGCGCCGTGCCCGACCAGAAAGCCAAAGTCACCCTGACCATCCTCATCGACCGCTTCCTCGGCATCGGCATGCTCGTGGTCTGGATGGCCGCCGCCCTCCCCTTCGAAATCCACCGGGTCGCCCGCGATTCCGAAATGGTCGGCCGAATTGAACTCCTCCAAATCCTCCTCGCCCTCGGCGTGGTCGCCGGTCTCGTCCTCCTCTTCCTTCCCTACCACCGGCTCCCCGCTCCCGTGCAGCGTCTCTGGCAGAGAGTTCCCGGGCGCGAGGTCATCCAAAAACTCCACGCCGATTCCAAACTCTACCTCAGCCGCTGGCACCTCTCCGCCGCCGCCGTCCTCATCGCGGCCGTGGTCCACTTGTTCAACTTCGCCGCCGCCTACTGCCTGGCACTCGCCTTCGGCCTCGACGTTTCTTTCGTCTCCATGATCCTCATTGTCGGCACCATCATCATGGCCATCGGTGCCCCCCTTTCCATCGGCGGCCACGGCATCCGGGAGGTCGCCGTCATCACCGCTTTCACCCTCTTCGAGGTCGTTCCTTCCACCCGCGAAGTTTGCGTCGCCTTTTCCCTCATGTTCTATCTCCTCTTCCAATTCTCCTGGTCTGCTCTCGGTGGCATTGTCTATCTTTTCTATTCCCGACAGGCTAAGCTGGAGGACGCTGCCAAACCCTTTCCCGCCTCGTGAACCCGAACGCTGATCGCATCATCCGAACTCTGGCCGAGCACGGCCACACCGCTTACTACGCCGGCGGCTGCGTCCGCGATAAACTCCTGGGTCGCCAGGCCACCGACTTCGACATCGCCACCTCCGCCACCCCCGACCAGGTCCAGCCCCTCTTTGCCCGCGCCTCCGACCTTCAGGGCAAAGCCTTCGGCGTCGTTCGTGTCCTTGTCGGCGGCGAAACCTTCGAAGTCGCCACCTTCCGCCTTGACGGCCCCTACACCGACGGACGCCGCCCCGAATCCGTCGCCTTCGCCACCGCCGAAGAGGACGCCCAACGGCGCGACTTCACCGTCAACGGCCTCTTCTACGATCCCATCCAGGACAAGATCATTGATTACGTCGGCGGCCGGGCCGACCTCGAACACCGCCTGATCCGCGCCATTGGCAATCCCGACGCCCGCTTCACCGAAGACGCCCTCCGCCTCTTCCGCGCCATCCGGTTCGCCGGCCAACTCGACTTCACCATCGACCCCGCCACCTGGGACGCCATCGTCCGCCTCGCCCCCACCTCCGAACGACTCGCCCCCGAACGCGTCCGGGACGAACTCGTCAAATGCCTGACCGGACCCCAGCCCGGACGCACCTACGACCTCCTCGACCAATCCGGCCTCCTCCGCGTCTGGATTCCTGAATGCGAGAAAATGAAAGGCGTCGAGCAACCGCCCCAATTCCACCCCGAAGGCTGCGTCCACACCCACACCCGGCTCATGCTCGGCATGCTCAAAAATCCCAGCCCCGAACTCGCCCTCTCCGTCCTCTTTCACGACATCGCCAAGCCCGAAACCCAGACCGTCGATGCCAACGGGCGCATCCGGTTCAACGAACACGAGGTCCGGGGTGCCCGGGCAGCCGAGCGCATCATGAAACGGCTCCGGTTCTCCAACGACATGATCGAAACCGTCACCGCCTGCGTCGCCAACCACATGGCCTTCAAAGACGTCAAAAACATGCGGTTGAGCACTCTCAAACGGTTTCTCTCCCGGCCCCACCTCGAAACCGAACTCGAACTCCACCGGCTCGACTGCACCAGCAGTCACGGTGCCCTCGACCTCTACGACTTCGTCCTCGAAAAAAAGGCCGAACTCGCCCAGACCGACCTCGCCCCGCCTCCCCTCATCACCGGTCGCGACCTCATTGCCTCCGGCATCCCTGCGGGCCCCACCATGGGCCGCATCCTCGACCTGGTCCGGGACGAACAACTCGAAGGCCGCCTCACCTCACCCGCCCAGGCACTCGGCTTCGCCCTCAACGTCGCCCGCGACCTCCTCGGCCCCGACGCAGTTCCCGACACCCGACAACAAGCCCAGGCGCATCCCTGACCCTTGCCTGCCCCCGGACGCGTCGATCCGCGGATTCCTGCTGGAATCAACCGCGCATGCCGTCCAACGTAACCGGCTGTGAACACCTTCATCACCGATGATTTCCTCCTCAGCAACGACGTGGCCCGCGAGCTTTACCACAACTGGGCCGCGCCCGAACCCATCTTTGACTACCATTGCCACCTGCCCCCGTCCGAAATCGCCGCCGACCGGTGCTTTGCCGATCTCTACGAAATCTGGCTGGCCGGCGATCACTACAAGTGGCGGGCCATGCGCTCCAATGGCGTGCCCGAAACCTTCTGCACCGGCCACGCTCCGAATTACGAAAAGTTCCTCGCCTTCGCCCGCACCGTTCCCTGGACCCTGCGCAACCCGCTCTACCATTGGAGCCACCTCGAACTCCTCCGCTATTTTCGCATCGACTGCCTGATCAACGAACAGACCGCGCCCAAAATCTGGGAACAGGCCAACGCCCGGCTGGCCGAACCGGACATGACCGTTCATGGCATCCTCCGCGCCAACCGTGTCCGGGTCATCTGCACCACCGACGATCCCATTGATTCGCTCGACGCCCACCGCACGATCAACGCCTCGCCCCTCGCCGCCCATTGCCGTGTTTACCCCACCTTCCGGCCCGACAAAGCTCTCGCCGTCACCTCCGGCCCGGTCTGGAACGCATGGGTCGATCAGCTTGCCGCCGTCTCCGGCCAATCCTGCGCCACCTGGGACGGCTTCCTCACCGCTCTCCGCTCCCGGCACGACTTCTTCCACTCGATCGGCGGACGACTCTCCGACCACGGGCTGGCCCAATGCCTGGCTGACTTTCCCGACGAGGCCGAAGCCGCCGCCACCTACGCTTCCGCCCGGGCTGGTGGCTCGATCAATCCGGCGGCCACACGTCGCTTCGGTTCCTGGCTCATGCGCGAGTTCGGACGCTGGGATGCCGCCCGCGGCTGGACCAAACAACTCCACCTCGGTGCCATGCGGAACAACAACACGTGGGCCTTCAAAAACCTCGGGCCCGATACCGGCTTTGATTCCATTGGCGATTATCCCCAGGCCGAAGCCCTATCGCGTTATCTCGACGCCCTCGCCGAAACCAGTGAGCTGCCCAAAATCGTTCTCTACAACCTCAACCCCGCCGATAACTACGTCATGGGAACGATGATCGGCAACTTCCAGGACGGCTCCATTGCCGGCAAAATCCAGTTCGGCAGCGGCTGGTGGTTCCTCGACCAAAAAGAGGGCATGGAATGGCAACTCAACGCCCTCTCCAACCTTGGTCTCCTCGGCCGCTTTGTCGGCATGCTCACCGATTCCCGCAGCTTCCTTTCCTACACCCGGCACGAATACTTCCGCCGCATCCTCTGCAACCTTATCGGCGCCGATGTCGTCAAAGGCGAACTCCCCCGCGACCTCGACCTCCTCGGCCGAATGGTCCAACGGATCTGCTTCGGTAATGCCGCTGAATTCTTCAGCCTCGAACAACCCCCTCAAACGAAACCCTAAACCGGGAGTCCGCGCCCTCCTCGCTCCATCCAGTGAAATTGGGCGATCCTGCCCGCCCGGTCAGGCACCCGCCGGGGCACCCTGCAATCCGGGGAGCAGCCCGTCGTCCCCGGGCTTCTTCCTCGGTTCAGGATTGTCGGAAACTTTTTCGTCAGGGAGAGGTGTCAGGGGAGCTCCCACGTTTTTGGGCGGGGGATTGCTCATTTTGCCCGTTCGCACGATGTCCTCGACCTGTTTTCCGTCGAGCGTCTCATACTCGATCAAGGCCTCCGCAATCGCCTGCACTTTATCCTTGTGCGCGAGGATCAGTTCGCGGGCCCGATGGTGAGCGTTATTCACGAGGGTCCGGACCTCGCTGTCGATTTCTTCCGCCGTAGCCTCACTGTAACTTCGCGACTTAGAAATGTCGCGCCCGAGGAACACATAATCGTCGCTGTCGCCGTAGTTGACCATGCCTAGTTTCTCGCTCATGCCCCATTCGCAGACCATTTTCCGCGCAATCGTCGTTGCCTGGCGGATGTCCATGGAGGCTCCGCTGCAAACGTCACCGAGGAAAACTTCCTCAGCCACCCGGCCACCCATGATCATGCACATCATATCCAGCATCTTCTTTTTGTAATAGCTGAAGACGTCCTTCTCCGGCAGGGACATGGTCACGCCAAGAGCCGGACCGCGTGGAATGATGGTGACTTTGTGCAGCGGGTCGGTGTTCTCGAGCAGCACGCTCAAAATCGCATGGCCGGCTTCGTGATACGCCGTGTTTTTCTTTTCTTCCTCACTCATGGCCATGCTCCGCCGCTCACGCCCCCACCGGACTTTGTCGCGGGCTTCTTCGAGGTCGGCCATCTCAATGGCATCAGCATTGCGCCGGGCGGCCAGCAGGGCGGCTTCGTTGATCAGGTTGGCCAGCTCCGCCCCGGAAAAACCGGGCGTTCCCCGGGCGATATCATGCCAAACCACAGTGGGTGCTGCTTTCACCGCACGGGCGTGCACCCGGAGAATTTCCTCCCGCCCTTTCACGTCGGGAAGGTTGACCCGGACTTCCCGGTCGAACCGCCCGGGCCGGAGCAATGCCGGATCTAGCACGTCTTTCCGGTTGGTCGCAGCGATGATGATCACGCCTTCGGAACTGTCGATGCCATCCATTTCCACCAGCATGGCGTTCAGGGTTTGTTCCCGTTCGTCATGCCCTCCCCCCAGACCGTGACCACGGCTGCGCCCGACAGCATCAATTTCGTCAATAAAGATGAGGCAGGGTGCCGTTTTCCGGCCCTGCTCAAACATGTCGCGAACCCGACTGGCTCCAACCCCGACAAACATTTCCACGAAGTCGGAACCGCTGATTCCATAGAAAGGCACATCGGCTTCTCCCGCGATTGCCTTGGCGATCAGTGTTTTACCTGTGCCGGGCGGTCCCACCATGAGAACCCCTTTGGGGATCCGCCCACCCAGTCGCTGAAATCGTTTCGGGTCCCGCAGAAACTCGACGATCTCCTGCACTTCTTCCCGGGCTTCATCGACTCCGGCAACGTCTTTAAAGGTGATCTTGTTTTTGTCTTTGCTCAGCACCTTG
>CALFVM010000091.1 GCA_937928665.1 uncultured Candidatus Methylacidiphilales bacterium | reverse complement strand
GATCCGGAGTATTTTCATAACTTCGAGCCCGGGGCGGCGGCGGTGACGGTGGAAGGGGTGCCGGAGGTGGAGTTGAGATGGGAGCCGCGCATCAATCGGGAGGTGACGTTTTATTATGGGCAACTGCATCCGGTGGAGCTGCGGGTGGAGTTGCGACCGGCACCGAACGGTGGCCGGGTGATGGGGCCTGGGGAGGTGGGAGGAGCGGTGGAGGTGCCGGGGTTGGCGTTGCCGACTTGGGAGGAGGGGGCCGAGACTGAGTTGGGCATGGATTCAGTATCGCCGTCAGTGCCGACCGGAGAAATGGAATCACCGCCGGGTCCAGCGACGGGGGTGGTCTTTGCGAAAGTGGAAAGTTCGGGGGGGTGGGCGGGTTGGATGCGATGGGTGAACTTTCAGCAACAGGCGGTCCGGGAATGGATGGCGGATCTCCGGTTACAGGCGCAGGAGGAAGGGCGGATGACGCCGTATTTGTGGATGGTGGCGGCCTGTTTTCTTTACGGGTTGATTCATGCGGCGGGGCCGGGTCACGGGAAGGCGGCATTGGCGGCCTACTTTGCCGGGGAGCGGGCGGGTCATTGGCGGGCCTGCGGGGTGGGGGCGGCGACGGCGTTTCTCCATGCGGGTTCGGGGATGGTGCTGGTCTGGATTGTTCATGGAGTGTTGGACGAGGCAGTGCAGGGATTTTTGCCGGAGGCGACGCGCTGGACGCAGTTGATCAGTGCGGCGATGATTCTGGGGCTGGGCTTGGTGCTGGGGGGACTGGCCTGGAAGCGGCTGGTGCGACCGAGGTCGGAGACCCGGCCGGGTCAGGCGCGGGGTTCCTGGCCGATTGTCGCGGCGATCGGAGTGATTCCGTGCCCGGCGACGGTGCTGGTTTTTCTTTTCTGTTTGAGTTTCAACGCACCGGGGCTGGGGGTGGTGCTGGTGATGGCACTGGCAGCCGGGATGGCCACCTGTCTGATGGCTGTGGCTCTGCTGGCCTCGGGGTTTGCCTCGACCGCAATGGCACTCGCGGCGAAGCGGGCCGGGGCGGCCCGTGCCGCCGCCGGACTGGATCTGGCCAGCGGCGCGGCATTGGTTGTGTTGGGCGGGATTCTGCTGGCGGCAGCGGTTTCCGCCCTGAGTGCTGGCTGGGGATAGGTGAAGGATTCGGGAAACGGGAGGTTTACCGCCCAAGCAACATCTGGAGGAGTGGGTTGGGATACTTCCGACTTGGGGTGATGGCGTAGAATGTTTCCCGCAGTTCCGGCACGCGGAACACTTCGACGAGGGCACGGGCCTTCAATTCATCGGCCACCACGACCCGTGGCACCAGGGCGAGGGCGTCGCTTTCCCGGGCCACCAGGCGGAGCATGGCCATGTCTTCTACCTCGGCCACCACCACCGGCCGCACACCCGCCCGTTCCAACATCGCGTCGAATGCCCCCCGGAGGTTGTTCTCTACGGTAGGCAGCACCATCCGGCGCCCCTCCAAATCTTTGGGAAAACAAAACCGGCGACGCCAGCGCCGGGAGCCGGGGGCAACCAGGCAGACTTCTTGCTCATCCACCAGACGGCTGAACCAAGGGGTCTCCGCATCCCGAGGCACCGCTTCGTTCGTTAGGATCAGGTCGAGCGCATGGGCGCGCAACTGACCGAGCAACTCCCGCAAACTTCCCGTCCTCACCACCACTTCCGCGTCGGGATGATGTAAAACCGGCCGGAGAAAGCCCACCTGGAAATTGCGTGAGAGCGTCGCTACCGCTCCCACCCGCAACACCGCGCGTTGCAGGGCGCGGTGTCGCAAAGTGTCGGCAAGTTCGTCGCCGGTCCGGAAGATCACCTCGGCATGGGCCAGCGCGATCCGTCCCGCTTCCGTCAGTTCCAGTTTTTTTTGCGTCCGCTCAAAGAGAGCGGTGCCGAGACTGTCCTCCAGGGCCTTGACCTGCACGCTGACCGCAGAGGGAGCGACCCGCAGCCGCTCAGCCGCACGCTTCAGACCGCCAGCCCGGCAGACTTCATGGAAATAGCGCAGGTGGTGATAGTTCACAGTGTGTTCTATAAAAACGAACGATCATTTGCAATTCATCTATTTGATGAATCGAGGTGAAGCCGCCAGTATCTGGCAAACCTTAACAGGAGTCTGAGATGAAACAATACCCCGCCACCCTGATCCCCGGAGACGGCATCGGTCCCGAAGTCGTCGAAGCCACCCGCCGCATCCTGGACGCCACCGGCGTTGCCTTTGATTGGGAGGTAACCCACGCGGGTGCCTCGATGTTCAAAGCCGGTGTCCCTTCCGGTGTGCCAAAGGACACCATCGAATCCATCGCCCGGACCCGCCTGGTGCTCAAAGGCCCGTTGGAAACCCCGGTCGGCTTTGGGGAAAAGTCGGCCAATGTCACGTTGAGAAAGTTGTTTGAAACCTACGGCAATATCCGTCCGGTCAAGGAGTTCCCCGGCGTGACCACGCCCTTTTCGGGGCGGGGCCTGGACTTTGTTGTCGTCCGCGAGAACGTCGAGGACCTGTATGCAGGCATTGAGCACATGCAGACGCCGGGAGTGGCCCAGTGCCTGAAACTGATCTCCCGGAAAGGGTGCGAGAAGATCATCCGGCTGGGCTTTGAGCTGGCCCGGGCGGAAGGTCGCCGGTCCGTTCACTGCGCCACCAAGGCCAACATCATGAAGATGACCGAGGGGTTGATGAAACGGACCTTTGAGGAAATTGCCAAGGACTATCCCGATCTGCGGGCCGAGCACATCATCATTGACAATTGCGCCCATCAGTTGGCCAAGAAACCCGAACAGTTCGAGGTCATCATTACGACGAACATGAATGGCGATATCATCAGCGACCTGGGTTCCGGTCTGATCGGGGGACTCGGTTTCGCTCCGTCAGCCAATATCGGGGAAGGCATCGCCATCTTCGAGGCGGTGCACGGCTCGGCACCGAAATATGCGGGCAAGGATGTGGCCAATCCGACGGCGGTGCTGTTGTCCGGGGTGTTGATGCTCCGACACTTGGGCGAAATGGAAGCGGCTCTGAAAGTGGAGAACGCGGTGCTGGCCACGCTGGAAGAGGGTAAGACGGTTCCGCGCGATGTGCCCGGCGTGAAAGAACCGGCGGGCACAACAGCGTTTGCCGACGCGGTGATCGCCAACTTCGGAAAGAAACCCAGCCGCCTGGAGGCGCGGGTCTCCACGCCGCTAAAATTGCCTAACTTTTCCAAGTCACCAGTGCGCGTCCGGCCGAAGGTGCGCCGCACTCTGGGCTGCGACATTTTTGTGGAGGCGGATACGTCCTCCGAGGTCTTGGGCCGGTTTTTGGAAGATCATGCCTCGGTGGGAGGCTTGAAGCTGAAGATGATTTCCAACCGGGGCACTCAGGTTTATCCGTCGAAAGGTGCGGAGACCGACTGTGTGGATCAGTGGCGATGCCGCTTCCTGGCAGTTGACGGGACGCTGCCGGGTCCGGAAAAGCTGGCCGCGTTCCTGACGGAAATTGAGAAAGCCGGGTGGCGCTGGATGCACATTGAGAAGCTGGAAGAATTCGACGGCACCGCCGGCTTCACCAAGGCCCAGGGCGAAGATTGAAGTTAGACCCCACGGGGAGGTCATGGAGATATCCGATGTCACCATGCCCTCCCTGAGGACGGTGGATGGCTAAATCGCGTCTAGAATGGCGTTCAAAGTCGGACTGGGGCGCATCGCCGCTGCCGTCTTGGCTTCATCCGGACGGTAATAACCGCCGATATCAACCGGTTTGCCCTGAACAGCTTTGAGTTCGGCCACGATCTTGGCTTCATCGCGTCCGAGTGCCTCGGCAATCGGGGCGAAGACGGCCTGCAAGCGGGGATCTTTGGTCTGAGCGGCCAATTCCTGGGCCCAGTAGAGGGCCAGGTAGAAATGGCTGCCGCGGTTGTCGATCGTGCCCAGCTTGCGGCCGGGCGAGCGATCGTTTTCGAGGAACTTCCCGTTGGCCGCATCAAGCGTCTCGGCCAAAACCTGGGCAGCAGGATGGTTCTGGGTTTGGGCCAGGTGTTCGAGGGAAGCAGCCAGGGCAAAGAACTCACCGAGGCTGTCCCAGCGGAGGTAGTTTTCCTCAAGGAATTGTTCCACATGCTTGGGGGCCGATCCGCCCGCGCCCGTTTCAAACAACCCGCCGCCATTCATCAGGGGGACAATGGAGAGCATTTTGGCACTGGTGCCGACTTCCAGGATGGGGAAGAGGTCGGTGAGGTAATCACGCAGGACGTTGCCGGTGACCGAGATGGTGTCGAGCCCCTGTACCATCCGCTCCAGGCTGAAGGTGCAGGCGGCAGCGGGAGGAAGAATGCGGATATCCAGACCCGTGGTGTCGTGGTCCTGGAGATAGCGGTTCACCTTGGCGATGAGCTGGGCGTCGTGGGCCCGCTTTTCGTCCAGCCAGAAGACGGCCGGCGTCGCGGAAAGGCGGGCGCGGGTAACCGCCAGTTTAACCCAGTCGCGGACAGCAGCATCCTTGGTCTGGCAGGCACGCCAGATGTCATTGACTTCGACATCGTGCTCGAAAAGAACGCGGCCTTTGTCGTCAATGACCCGAACGGTGCCATCGGCCGGAATGTGAAATGTCTTGTTGTGGGAACCGTATTCCTCGGCCGCCTGGGCCATCAGTCCGACGTTAGGCACCGAGCCGATCGTGCGCGGATCCAGCGCGCCGTGTTCTTTGCAAAAGTCGATGACCGCTTGATAGACTCCGGCATAGCACGAGTCGGGAATGCAGGCCAGCGTATCGCGCAGCGCGCCTTGGCGATCATACATCTTCCCTCCTGCCCGGATCATGGCAGGCATGGAAGCATCCACGATCACATCGCTAGGCACATGCAGGTTGGTGATGCCTTTGTCGGAGTTGACCATGGCCAGCTCAGGACCGTTGGCATAGGCGGCGTCGATGTCGGCGAGGATTTCCGCCCGGGTTTCCTCCGGCAGGTTGTCGAGCTTGGCCAGGATGTCGCCAAAGCCGTTGAGCGGATCGGCACCGATGGCCGGAAGGGTGGCCGCATGTTTGGCGAAGACGTCCTTGAAA
>CALFVM010000090.1 GCA_937928665.1 uncultured Candidatus Methylacidiphilales bacterium | reverse complement strand
CGACGGACGTCGTGTCCACGTCGAAGGACCGAAAGGAAAGCTTGACCTGGAAATTCCGGCCCGAGTTGAGGCTTCCGTCAATGGCAACCAGATTGTTTTCACCCGCAAGGGCGACACCGGCCAGGACAAGGCCATGCACGGACTGGCCCGAAGCCTGGTCAATAACATGGTTGTTGGAGCCACCCAGGGCTTTCAGAAAAAGCTCGAAATCAACGGCGTCGGCTTCAAAGCCAACGTTCAGGGCAAAATCCTGAACCTCAGCCTCGGCTACTCCCACCCGATCAAGTATCCGATTCCCGACGGCATTAAAATCACCGTGGATGACAACACCAAAGTAACCGTCGACGGAATTGACAAACAGCTCGTCGGTGCGGTCGCCGCCGATATCCGCGGTTTCTACCCGCCCGAACCCTACAAGGGCAAGGGCGTCAAATACGCTGACGAAATCATCCGCCGCAAGGAAGGCAAGACTGCTCAGAGCAAATAACGCCCGCCTATGAAATCCTCCCGCAAAACCCGCACGTTTAAGCGCACCCGCCTCCACGCACGGATCCGCAAAAAGATTGCCGGTGCCCCCGACCGGCCGCGCCTCAACGTGGCCTTCACCGGCACCCATATTTACGCCCAGATCATCGACGACGAAGCCGGCAAAACCCTCGTCGCCGTTGCCACCACCGAAAAAGCTCTCAAACCTCAGGCTCTCAAACCGAACAAATCCGGTGCCGAAGTCGTGGGCAAGCTCATCGCCGAGCGGGCCCTCGCCCACCAGATTGAAACCGTCGTCTTCGACCGCGGTGGCCTGAAGTTCCACGGTAAAGTCAAAGCTCTCGCCGACGCGGCACGCGAAGGCGGATTGAAATTCTAATTATGGCAGAAGATACCTCCCCGATGATCGCGGTCTCCGGCCCGGTCGCTCCTGAAACCGACGCCCGTCCCGCTGACCCCGGCAGCCGCGGCCAAGACCGACGCGGCCCCCGCCAGGGCGGTTTTCGCGGTGACCGACGTGGCCCCCGCCGCGACGACCGACCGGCTCGTAATCCGGATGAAAAAGAGCTGATCGAAAAAGTGGTTTTCATTAACCGGTGCGCCAAGGTCGTCAAAGGAGGCCGCCGTTTCAGTTTCTCGGCCCTCATCGTCGTCGGTGATGGGGCTGGCAAAGTCGGCGTCGGCTTCGGGAAAGCGAATGAGGTCTCCGAAGCCATCCGCAAAGGTAACGAGAATGCGCGCCGGAATCTTCTTTCGGTTGCGGTGGAACGTTCCACCATTCCGCATGAAGTGGTGGGTGTTTTCGGCGGCAGCCGCGTTCTGCTCAAGCCCGCCTCGGAAGGCACCGGCCTGATCGCCGGCGGTGGTGCCCGGGCCGTTGTGGAAGCGGCCGGCATTAAGGATGTCCTGTCCAAATCCCTCGGTTCCAGCAATCCGGCCAACGTCGTCAAGGCCACCCTGGAAGCCCTCCTTCAGCTTCGGAAGCGGGAGGAAATTTTCAAAGCCCGCGGCCGCGCCCTCAAACCGGCTGCCCCGAAAGAATAATCGACCATGCAACTCCACGATCTCAAACCCCGTCCTGGTGCCAAGCACCGCAGCAAACGCCTGGGCTGCGGCGAAAGCTCTGGCCACGGCAAGACTTCCGGCAAAGGCCATAAAGGTCAGAAAGCCCGTTCCGGCGGCAGCATCCGGCTCGGTTTTGAAGGCGGTCAGATGCCAATCTACCGCCGCCTGCCCAAGCGCGGCTTCAATAACAGCAACTTCGCCACCCGCTTTTGTCCGGTCAACCTCAGTGCCCTCAACGTCTTTGCAGACGGAACCACCGTTGATGAGACGCTGCTCCGTTCCAAGCGAATCGTCACCGGTCGCTGGGATGGGATCAAAATTCTCGGGTCGGGCGAGCTGACCAGGAAACTCAACGTGGTCGCCCAAGCCTTTAGCGAAGCGGCCAAAGCCAAAATCGAGCAGGCCGGCGGCACCGCCGTCGTCCCGGAACGAGCGTCCGCTCCCGATGCCTGATCCGGCCGCCGGACGGGATGGGGCCACGCCTCCGCCCTTCCGGTGCCACTTTCCTGATTTTTCATTGCCATGGTCTCCGCATTCGTCAATTGCTTCAAAATTCCGGAACTCCGCCAGCGCATCCTCTTTACCCTGATGCTTCTGGTGATTGTCCGGCTCGGGTCGATGATCCCGTGTCCCGGGATTGATCCGCGCATCCTTGGCGAATACTTCAAGACCGTTCTGGAACAACAACAGCAGGGCTCCGTCGTTGGGCTCTTCAATCTTTTCAGCGGCGGCGCCCTTGAGAACTGCGCGATCTTCTCCCTGACGATCATGCCGTATATTTCGGCCAGCATCGTCATGCAGCTTGCTGTCAACGTCGTGCCGCAGCTCGGCAAAATCCAGCGGGAAGAGGGCGGACGCCAGAAAATCACGCAATACACCCGCCTCGGCACCCTGTTTCTCTGCGTCGTTCAGGGCTATTTCCTCGCACTCAGTTTTGAGCGACCCGAACAGATTGCGCTCTTGAGCGGGATCGGTGATGTGATTGCCCGCATGGGGCCTCTGGTGCCGGAACCGGGCTGGACCTTCCGCTTTGTCACCGTGGTGACTCTCACTGGTGGCACCATGTTCCTCATGTGGCTGGGCGAGCAGATCACGGACAAGGGCATTGGCAACGGAATCTCCCTCATCATCACCGTGGGGATTGTCGCCCAGCTCCCCAGTGCGCTTACGGCCGCCTGGAACATCTTTAATCCTCCCGCCGGAAGCGATCAGGCCCCCTTGAGCCCGTTCCTGATTGTTCTCCTCGTCGCATTCCTTCTCGGTGTGATCGCTTCTGCCATCACCCTGACCCAGGCAGTCCGCAAAATTCCAGTTCAATATGCCAAGCAGGTGCGGGGTAACCGCGTTTACGGGGGCCAAAGCTCCTTTCTTCCTCTCAAGGTTAATTACTCAGGCGTCATGCCTATCATTTTTGCCAACGCCCTCCTGATCTTTCCCGCCACCTTTATCGATTTGATTTTTGGCCGACAGGAATGGTCCGGGCGCGTCATCGCCTGGTTCACACCGGGAACTTTCTTTTATATTCTGTGCTCCTCAGCCCTCGTCTTTTTCTTCTCATTCTTCTGGGTGGCCATGGTGTTTAACCCGAACCAGATCGCTGATGATATGAAACGCAACGGTGGTTTCATTCCCGGCGTGCGACCTGGTGAACCGACGGCCCGGATGCTCGACTTTGCCATGACCCGGCTGACCTTTGCGGGGGCGATTTTTCTGACCGCCCTGGCCGTCCTGCCCATGCTGGTCCAGACCAATCTCGGCATCCCTTACATCACCGCCCAATTTTTCGGCGGCACCAGCCTCCTGATTATTGTTGGGGTCATGCTGGATACGATGCGTCAAACCGAGACCTACCTTCTCCAGCGTCACTACGATGGATTTTTGAAAAAGGGTAAAATCCGTGGGAGATCCAGTGTCCCCGCCTCCTCCTCCGGCCAGTCTGTTCCTGAAGAAAAGATGGTTTGGCTGGCACTCATCATCGGGCTGATTGCGGCGGGCGGCGTGGTCGCCAGTCTCCTCTAACCCTGCGGCCATGATTCCGATCAAGACCCCCGCCGACACGGAGAAGATGAGGCGCAGTTGCCGCGTCGTCCGCGGGATCCTTGACGAAGTGGTCACCCGGGTGGCTCCGGGCGCGACCACGCGCGATATTGACCAAATTGCGGCGGAGCTGATTCGGAAGGCCGGCGCCCGGAGCGCGTTTCTTGGCTACCGGAAGTTTCCCGGAAACATCTGTATTTCGGTGAATGAGGAAGTTGTCCACGGTATCGGCGGCACCCGCCGCATTAATTATGGGGACGTGGTCAAACTGGATATTGGCATCTTTCTGGACGGCTGGGTAGGCGACACAGCCACCACGGTGGCCGTTGGCATTGTCGATCCTTCCATTGAGAAATTACTCCGGGCCACCGAAGAATCACTCCTCTGTGGGATTGCGCAGGCTGTTCCCGGCAACCGGCTTCACGATATCGGCCACGCCATCTACAGCCGCGTCACCCGCGAGGGCTACAGCGTGGTTCGGGAGTTTGTCGGGCATGGGGTCGGGCGCAAGCTCCACGAAGAGCCGCAAGTGCCCAACTACGGCAAGCCGGGCACCGGTCCCAAACTCAAGCCGGGTATGGTTTTGGCCATTGAACCGATGGTCAACATGGGCCGGGCTGATGTTCGTATTCTCGCCGACGGCTGGACTGTCGTGACCGCGGATGGCCGTCCGTCCGCCCACTTTGAACACACTGTTTTGGTCACAGAAGATCAGCCTGAAATTCTGACCCACAGCGAAATATCTGCCGCCCGATGAATCTAAACTTGCCAGAAAAAAAAGTTTTGCTAAACCTCGACCCTTGCGTCCTCTCTCGGGGTTGCAACGTTTCCCATCAAGATTAGGAGCTATCCATGAAAGTACGAGCCTCGGTCCGCCGCCGCACATCGGATTGTCAAGTGATCCGGCGTAAAGGCCGCATCTACATCATCAACAAAAAGAATCCCCGCCTCAAACAGCGGCAGGGCTGAACCGCGCACCCGTTATGCCACGCATTCTTGGTATCGATATCCCCGGCGATAAACGCCTCGAAATTTCCCTCCGTTATATTTACGGCATTGGCCCGGCCCGGGCGGCCAAAATCCTGGAAGAAGCCGACATTAGCGGCGACATCCGGGCCCGTGAACTGACCGACCAGCAAATCAACCAAATTATCCAGATCATTCAGGCCAACGGCTTCCTGATTGAGGGCGACCTGCGCCGGGATATTCAACAGAATTTGAAGCGGCTGCAGGCCATCAACTGCTACCGCGGCCAGCGCCACCGGCGCGGTCTTCCCGTGCGCGGTCAGCGCACATCCACCAATGCCCGCACCCGCAAGGGTCCGCGGCGCACGGTCGGCGTCATTCGCAATAAAGATGCCAAGGCCGGCAAAGTCTAATCGATAGGAGCACCCCATGGCGGAAGCAAAAAAAGGCGCGGCCAAGTCCGCGAAATCAAAAGCCCCCGAGGCCAAGGCACCCAAGCCGGCGGAAGCCGTTGACCTGACCTCGCTTTCCCTCGACCCGAATGCCGATGTCAAACCGGCCAAGATCATCAAGGCCAAGGGAAGCAAAAACGTCACCCAGGGCATCGCCCACATCCTGGCTACCTTCAACAACACCCAGGTCACCATCACCGACCTCCGGGGCAACGTCCTGGGTTGGTCGACCTCCGGGAAGTGCGGTTTCCGTGGTTCTAAAAAATCGACTGCCTATGTCGCCCAGGTTGTGGCCCATGACGCCTGCCGCCAGGCGATGGCCCACGGTCTCAAAGAAGTCGAGGCCCGCGTCAAGGGCCCCGGCACCGGACGTGAATCGGCGGTCCGTGCTCTCCAGTCCATCGGCCTGGAAGTGACCGCCATTCGTGATGTCACCCCAATTCCCCATAACGGTTGCCGCCTCCGTAAGCAGCGCCGCGTTTGATCCAACCCCTGACCCCACCCGATCTATGGCACGTTACACCGGTCCCCGCACCAAAATCAGCCGCCGCTTCGGCATCCCTATTTTTGGGCCCAGCAAGGCTCTGGAAAAACGGAATTTTCCCCCCGGCGTCCACGGCGCCAAAGGCCGCCGGAAACAGTCCGAATACGCCGTTGCCCTGGGCGAAAAACAAAAGCTCAAGATGATGTACGGGGTGCTTGAAAAACAATTCCGGCGCTACTACGAAACCGCCAGTGCCAAACGCGGCGTCACCGGCGAACTGATGCTTCAGATGCTGGAGACCCGCCTGGATAACATCGTTTACCGCCTCGGCTTTGCCACCTCCCGGCGTCAGGCCCGTCAAATGGTCACTCATGGCCATATCCGGGTCAATGGTCGCAAGGTCAACATCTGCAGCTTCGGCTGCCGGGTGGGCGACGTCATCGAAGTTCGGGAAGGTGCCAAAGCCCGTCAGATGGCCACGGTCGCCCTAGAGGCCTCCAGCCTCAACCCCGTTCCCGACTGGCTTTCCCTCAACAAAGATTTGTTCCGCGGCTCTGTCGCCCGTATCCCGACCCGCGAGGAAATCGCGCCCGTCGTCAACGAGCGGCTCATCGTCGAACTTTACAGCCGGTAAACCCCTTTGGCCGTCCGGGCAGTGCCCGGGATGGCCCCCGTTTCCGGCGGGAGCTCCGGAGAAACATCGGGCTGTTGGTCCCGGCAGCGACGGCTTCGCTGCCCGGGGTAACCCAGCCTAACAAGGAAATTAGATTATGGCCATCCGCCTTGGCAGACTCGAGAAACCCAACCGCCTCGTCAAAGACGAGAGCACCGCCACGCCCACCTACGCGAAGTTCATCGCCGAACCCTTCGAAAGCGGTTTCGGGCACACCATTGGCAACAGCTTGCGTCGCGTGCTGCTGGGCTCCATTGAAGGAGCCTCCATCACCACCGCCAAAATTGAGGGCGCCCTCCATGAGTTCGGGACCATCCCCGGTGTTGTGGAAGACGTTACCGACATTGTCCTCAACCTCAAAAAAATCCTCTTCAAACTTCCCACTCGCGACCCGCGACTCATTCTATTGAACGTGAACAAAGAGGGCCCCGTCACCGCCGGGGACATCACCTTGGATGCCGGGGTGGAAGTGATCAATCCGGAACAGATCATCTGCACCCTCGACCGAAAAATGAAGTTTGAGGCCGAGTTCGAGGTTGCCATTGGCCGCGGCTTTGCCACCAGCGAAGAAAACAAGCGCCCAGACATGCCGATCGGCGTTATTCCGATCGACTCGATCTACTCCCCCGTGCGCAAAGTCAAATACTCGGTCGAGGACACCCGAGTTGGGCAACGAACCGACTATGACAAGTTGATTGTCGAGGTCTGGACCGACGGCCGGATCACTCCGGACGATGCCATGTTGCATGCCTCCTCCATCCTGATGGACCAGCTCCGCATTTTCACCGACTACAACAAGGAACCGGTTGAGTTTGAGGAGCCCCGTCAGGCCGCCAGCCAGCAGGACAGTGCGCTCAAGAAACTGCTCAACATGAGCGTCAACGAAATCGAACTCTCCGTCCGGGCCGCCAACTGCCTCAACAACGCCAACATCACCACGGTGGGCCAATTGGCCATGAAAACCGAGGCGGAGATGCTCAAGTACCGCAACTTCGGGAAGAAATCCCTCAACGAAATCAAAGACAAGCTCGTGCAGCTTAACCTCGGTCTGGGCATGAAATTCGAGCCCGGTCTGGTGGATCTCCCGCCCGAGCCTGCCAAGGACAGTAACTGATATGAGACACCGCGTTAAAACGGTCAAACTCGGCCGGACCTCCCAGCATCGTGATGCGATGCTCTCCAACATGGTCGGCAGTTTGATCCACCACAACCGCATTACAACGACACTGGCGAAAGCCAAGGCCGTCCGCCCCTTGGCCGAGAAGATCGTGACGCTTGGGAAAAAGGGGACCCTCCACCACCGCCGCCTGGCTTTGGCCGAACTCGGCGATCAGGCCGCGGTCAAAAAGCTCTTCACCGAGATCGCGCCCCGATTCCAAGAGCGCCAAGGTGGCTACACCCGCATTCTCAAGCTCGGACCCCGTCGCGGAGATGCGGCCCCGATGGCCCTCATTGAGTGGGTGGACCATGTTGCCGTCACGGATGATGACGACAGTCCGGCCGCCGGTTCCAAAAAGGCGAAAAAGGCCAAAGCAAAAGCCGAGCCTGCAGCAGAGGCTTCACCGCCCGAGGATAAATCGCCGGGGGAAACCAAGAGCTGATGCAGAAGGGGCCCGCGAGGGCCTCTTTTTTTGCCTTGGGCCTCAAGTTTTTGGAAAAAATCGCCTGTAAAGACATCGCTCTCCCTCGGTTGAAAAAGAACTGCCACTAGCTTGGGGTGCCGAGGCAGATTCAGCCATTGAGATCATGAGGTGCGCGGGCTTGGGGAGCACGGGAGGCGGGTCGGCAGGCCCAACTGTCACCCTCTGCTTTTTTTTCATGATCTTCACGGTCTTGACGGTGAACAAGTGCCCGTGAGGTTTTGTTGGTGAGGCAGGTGGGACGGTCGAGAGCCATCGGGTGGACGGATAAGG
>CALFVM010000089.1 GCA_937928665.1 uncultured Candidatus Methylacidiphilales bacterium | reverse complement strand
AGGGCATCTTGCCGCTGGTGACCTCGACCAAGGCACCTGCGTGTTCGGGCAAGAGCGGGGCGGCGCAGGCCAGCTTGCGGGCCCCGGGGCGTAGTTCCCGCAGCCAGAGCACTTTGGGTTTACCGTTGGGGGCATAAAAGTCCGAATACACTCGACTGCTGCCCGCACTGCGTCCCGCAGGTTCCCAGCCCGCCGCCTTGTAGCAGGTGCCATGGTAAGCTTCCGGGTCGGTGAAGCTCTCGGCAATGAGCGGCTCGTAGCCAAAATGCTCCCGCCACTGGCCCGGCAGAACCCGGCAGGCTGCCGCCAGAGCCGCCGAGGCCAGATTCGGCTCGGTCCCCCGGGCCACCAAGAGCAAATAGCGCCGGTTCTGCACGACCAGCTTGAGCCGTTCGGCGGCCATGGCCCCGTTCCATCCCATCCACGCCTCCCGGTCCTTGAGTTTGAGTGCCGCCGGTCCCCACACTAACAACGCCACCCACTGCCCGTCCCTCTCCACCACTTGGCGTAAAAAATCTCCCACCCGCACCGCCTCGCCAAGGTAATGCTTGTCGCGCAAAAGCCGGTCGAAGCGTTCGCGCTCCTCAGGCTCAACGACACCGACGTTCAACGACTTGCCCAGCCGCACGACATGACTGCCAACGGCTCCAACCAATTGATTACTGGAGTTCATCCCACTTGATCCCAGCAAAAACGCACCCTTTTGTCTATCCCAAAATCCAACCACTCAGGATCAACAGCTTATGACCTCAGATCGGTTTGCCCTGGGGGGCGGCGGGGTTGGGTTTGGGTGGAGCTTGACAATGGCTAAAGTCATGAAAAGTTAACCAACTAAACTTTATGCAAAGATGGTTTGTTTTTGGGGGCATTGGGCTGGTGTTAATGGGGTGCGGCGGTGGACCTGCGGGAGGACCACCGGCGGATTTTCCGGTGACGGTTGACTTGGCACCGGTCCGGATCGAGACGGTCTTGGAGACAGTTCCGACCGTGGGGAGCTTGGAGCCGGACGAGGTGGTGGAGTTGAGTCCGCAGGTGGCCGGAGTGGTGGAGGGGATTCACTTTGAGGAGGGACAGCGAGTGAAAGCGGGAGCACGGCTGGTTACGTTTCAAAGCGGTAAACAGGAGGCGCGGGTGCGGGAGGTGGAGGCGGCGGTGGCCTTGGCTCGGCAGAACTTTGCGAGGGCGAAGGCGTTGTTGGAGGATAACACGGTGTCGAAAGAGGAATATGACCGGGCCGCGGCGCAGTTGGCCGCGGATGAGGCACTCCTGGCGTTGGAACGGGAGCGGCTCAAGGACATGATCGTGGAGGCACCGTTTGACGGGGTGCTGTCGCGGCGGCGGGTCAGTGTCGGGCAGTTTGTCAATGTGGGCAATCCGCTGGTGACGTTGCTGGCGGTGGATCGGTTGAAGCTGGCCTTTACTGTGCCGGAGCGGTTTGCCGGGCGGCTGGCGGAGGGGCAGGCGGTGGAGCTGATGGTAACGCCTCACCCGGGCCGAACATTTCGCGGGGAGATCACGTTTGTCGATCCCCGGATTGATCCGGGAACGCGGACGGTCAGTGCGTTGGCGGTGGTGGACAATCGGGAAGGGGTGCTCAAGCCAGGTTTGTTTGCGAACGTGCGCGTGGTGCTGGGAGAGCGTGCCGGGGCGTTGACGATTCCGGAGGAGGCGGTCTTTTTGGTGGGGGATGAGTCGACGGTCTATGTGGCAGCAGAGGGGAAAGCGACGGCGCGGACCATCCGGGAGGGGGTGCGGTTGGCTGGCCGGGTGGAGGTGCTTGAGGGCCTGAGTCCGAGCGATCGGGTGATTCTGGGAGACAGCCGGAAACTGGGAGAGGGAACGCGGCTCAATGTGCGTCGTGAGGGTGAGGGGGAAGTTCCGGCGGTTGCCTCTGGAGTGGTTCCGGGTGCATTACGATGAGTCTGCCTCAGGTTTGTTTGCGGCGTCCGGTGTTTGCCGTGATGCTGAACTTAGCACTGATTGTCTTTGGCATGATCAGTTACACCCGGTTGCCTGTCCGGGAACTGCCCGACATTGATCCGCCGATTGTATCGGTAACGACAGTCTATGCTGGGGCGAATGCGGAAGTGATTGAGACGGAGATTACCGAGCCACTGGAGCAGGAGATCAACAACATAGCGGGGATCAAGGCAATCAGTTCGGAATCGCGCCAGGATGTGAGTGTTATCACGGTCGAGTTTGAGTTGTCAGTGGATGTGGACGTGGGGGCGCAGGATGTGCGTGATCGGGTTTCGCGGGTGCGGGGGCGGTTGCCGACTGACGCGGAGGAGCCGATCATTGCCAAGCAGGACGCGGATTCAGAAGAAATCCTCTGGATTGCACTTTCCAGTGATCGATTCAGCACGCTGGAGTTATCGGAGATTGGGGAACGTCAGTTCAAAGACCGGTTGCAGACGATTGCGGGGTTGGGTGGGATTAACCTTGGCGGGGAGAAACGGAAAGCGATTCGGCTGCGGCTGGATGCGGAGAAGATGGCGTCCCTCGGGGTGACAGCGGGGGATTTGCGGGCACTGTTTCGAGCGGAGAATGTGGAGTTGCCGTCCGGGCTGATTGAGAATCGCCAGCGGGAGTTTACGGTGCTGACCCGGGGTCAATTGAGTCGGCCAGAAGAGTTTGGTTCCCTGGTGATCCGATTTGAAAACGGGGCACCGGTGCGGGTTCGGGACGTGGCTGAGGTGGAACTGGGGGTGGAGGATGAGCGGACGGTGGCGCGGTTCCGAGGGCGACCGGCAGTGGGTCTGGGCATCGTCAAACAATCCAATGCCAACACGGTGGAGGTGGCCGACCGGGTGCGGGCCGAGGTGGAGCGGATTCGGCCGACGCTACCGCTGGGAATTGATGTGGAGATTGCCTACGATTCCTCCACATACATCAGGCAGGCCATCGCGGAGGTGAAGGAAACGCTGCTGATTGCGTTCGGGTTGGTCGTGATCATTATCTTTATTTTTCTGAGGAGCTTGCGGGCGACGCTGATCCCGGCGGTGGCGATACCGATCTCGATCATCGGGACATTTACAGTGATGGCGGTGCTCGGATTTAGTCTGAACATCCTGACCTTGCTGGCCCTGGTTTTGGTCATCGGAGTGGTGGTGGATGACGCCATCGTCGTGCTGGAAAACATCTACCGGCATATTGAAGAGGGGATGGCTCCGCTGGAAGCGGCGCAGAAAGGGATCGGGGAGATCACTCTGGCGGTCGTAGCGACGACGGTTTCGCTCATCGCGGTGTTTGTGCCGCTGGCGTTTCAGAGCGGGACTACGGGGATTTTGTTCCGGGAGTTTGCGATCGCGGTGGCGGGGGCGGTGGCCATTTCTTCGTTTGTCGCACTGACGCTTTCGCCGGTGATGTGTTCCCGATTGCTCCGGGCGGATTCGGGGCGGCATGGAGCGATCTACAACTTGTTGGAGCGGGCATTCACCGCCCTGGCCGATCGTTATCGTCGGGCACTTGAGTGGATGTTGGCGCGGCGGGGGATTCCGGTGGGGGTGGGGCTGGCTGCTTTCGGACTTTCCCTCCTGGCATTTTCGAAACTGGAACGGGAGTTTTTGCCGGAGGAGGACAAGGGCTACATTGTAGGATTGGTTTTTGCGCCTGAGGGAAGCACGTCGGAGTTTACCGACGCTAATTTGCGGCAGTTGGAGGAGATTGTGACCACGTTCCCGGAGGTGGAGGGATATTTTTCCGCGGTGGCTTTGGCGCGGGGTGCTCCGGGTCAGTCGAACTTCGGGATTCTTTTTGTCCAGATGAAGCCGGAGCGAGAACGGTCGGTGCAGCAGATCATCCGGCCGGGAGCTCGGGGAAGTCTGTTCACGCAGTTTATTGAGTTGCCCGGTGTGATTGCTCTGGCTTTTGCGCCGAAGATCACGAGCTTTGGGGAGCGGTTTCAACTCGTGTTGCAAAGCCAGGACCTGAGGCGGTTGGATGAAGTTGCCCGGGAGGTGCAGGGTGCCTTAACGGAAAAGGGGGTGCTGGGTCAGGCACGGGTCGATTTCAACTTTGAGAGGCCGCAGCTCGATATCCGAATCAACCGCGACAGGGCAGCTGCCCTGGGCGTCACCGTGCGGGAGATTTCGGAGACGCTCCAGATGTTGCTGGGTGGCCTGGAAGTCTCGGAGTTCCGGGATGGCGGAAAGCAGTATGATGTCATCGCCCAACTGCGAAGAGAGGACCGGTTGACCCCGGATTCACTGGAGCGGCTTTATGTCCGGACGGCGGGCAGGGAACTGGTCCCGTTGACCAATTTGGTGGAGATGAAAACCGGAGGTGCGGTCAATGCGATCTACCACTACAACCGGTTCCGGTCCGCCACGATCAGCGGCGACCCGGTTGGGATGGAATTGGGCAGGGCGATGGCAGTGGCCGAGGAGGTTTTGGCCGAAAAGCTGGGGCCGGATGTGACCTATGAGTGGAAGGGGGAATCACGGGAGTTACGGGACAGCACGGGGGAAGCACTGCTGGTGCTGATTCTTGCGATCATCGTGGTTTACATGGTTTTGGCCTCCCTTTTCGAGAGTCTGGTCCATCCGTTTACGGTGATGCTGGCCCTGCCTCTAGCCTGCCTGGGAGCGTTCGGGCTCCTGTGGGCACTGAACCTGGTCAACGGGATTGCCCTGATCAAGGCCTACGCTCCGCTGGACGAATTGCCTGGCGTGCTTCGTTTTCTGACTCAGGTGTTGCCGGAGATTCCTTCAATGAACCTGAATCTTTACAGCCTGATTGGGATGATCCTGCTGATGGGTTTGGTGACGAAGAACTCGATCCTGCTGGTTGAGTTCGCCAACCAAAAAAGAGCCGAGGGGTTGGACGCGATTGAGGCGATGGTGATCGCGGGCCGGTTGCGGCTGCGGCCGATTTTGATGACGGCCTTGTCCACGGTGATCGGGTTAATGCCGATTGCCCTGGCGTTGGGCGCGGGGGCGGAGAGTCGGCGTCCGCTGGGGGTGGCGGTCATCGGAGGGATGGCGACCTCGACATTTCTGACGCTTTTCGTGGTTCCAGCGGTCTACACCCTGTTGGACCGGAGCGGGTGGAGGCGTCGCGGGGTGTAACCATTTTTGTCGCAGGGAGGACAAAGATGGTGAGGCGGGTTGATTTTTTGGAGGGGATGCCGGTAGGGTGAGGGGCCTATGCCTCGATCTCTGAAGTCTTCAACCCGGGTTGTGATTGAACCGCTGCCGAATGCGCCTCGGTCGGCCAAGACAAAGGCTAATTTTCTGACGCCGGAAACTCAGGCGATCATGAGGGAGTTGGAGAAGCGGGCGGGGTTTCCGTGCTTGGCGTATTGGACATCGTTTGGAGGGTCGATTTGCCAGAATGATGTGATGGCGATGTCGAAGTTGTTGGAGGACCGGCCGCGGTCAAAGACGGTGGGATTGTTTTTGAAGTCGGATGGGGGGAATCCGGAGGCGGCGTTGCGGCTGGCGCATTTGCTCAGGAATTTTTTCTCGCGGGTCGTGTTGTTCGCGCCGTTTGAGTGTGCGTCGGCGGCAACCATGATGGCGTTGAGTTGTAATGAGATTCACATGGGGCCGACGTCGTATCTGACGGCGGTGGACAGTTCGCTGAAGCATGATCTGTCGCCGTTAGATTCGCGCAATGCGCTGGTTTCGGTAAGTCAAGACGAAGTGTCGCGGATTCTTCGTTTGTGGAACGGGCAGAAGTCGGGGGATAATCCGTTTCCCGAGGTCTACAAGTATTTGCATCCGCTGGTGATCGGGGCGTTGGACCGCTCGAGTTCACTTTCGATCCGGATCTGTGAGGAACTCCTGGGCTATCACATGAAAAACAAGGCGGCAGCTGCGAAGATTAGCCGGGCGTTGAACGGTTCGTATCCGAGCCATTCTTACCCGATCACCGACGTGGAGGCGCGGCGACTCGGGTTGCCGGTTCGGTCGCTGGATCCGGAGATTGGGGCGTTGTTACGGCAACTGAACTCACTCTACGCGACGATGGCGCGGGAGGTGAGGTCAGACAAGGACAGTGAAAACTATCATGCTGAAGAAGTCTGCAATCTGTTGGAGCGGGCAGGGCGGCAGATTGTTTATCATGTGGACAAGGTCTGGCATTACCGGAGAGAGGAACGTCGGTGGATTTCGATCAACGATTTATCGACGTGGCGCTCGGTGGAGCCCACGGGGCGTGGGTGGACGGCGAAACCGTTCTTTATTGTTTAGGGGGCGGCCTGAAGTTCGCGAGCGTCAGAGATTGGTGAGGATGCCGGGTGGGTTAGGTTCCCCGCGGCTTCCGCCTGCCGAACGATCCATGCGTGAGGCACTGTGAGCATGGCGAGAAGTTGGAAGTAGGACGTGTCCAAGCGAACGAGAATTGGGGTGTCATCAGACTGGAATGCCATCCCGAGCAGGCCCAAGCCGACTGCGGCAAGAAAGCAGATAGCCACGGCCAGCGAGGAATAGCCGTTGAGGGGTGATAGAGCGGAAACCCTTCGGATGTGCCGAAAGGCGTGGAACAAGGCAAAGTAGAGGGCGACGGCGACGTATGCAGGCAGAAAAGCGAAACTAGCCGTGATCATAAGTGAGTCGCCCAGTGCTTGATATCGGTCGGGTCCGG
This sequence comes from uncultured Candidatus Methylacidiphilales bacterium, assembly GCA_937928665.1. Lineage (GTDB taxonomy): Bacteria > Verrucomicrobiota > Verrucomicrobiia > Methylacidiphilales > CALFVM01 > CALFVM01. The sequence continues at coordinate 2,457 of CALFVM010000089.1, read as the reverse complement.
GCCGAAACGTGATCCAGGCCGAGCCCATCTGCAGGAAAAGGCAAAATATCAAAAAGGGAAAACAGGCAGCACCTAAAGAAATGGGTAATTGGGCACCGGAGACCTGGGTGAAAAGGGAGGAGACGGTGTTGGGATCGAAAGTGGAGGCGGCGAAGAGGATGCCGAATCCGCGTGAAAAGCCGAAAACGCGACGGAGGCGGTTCCGGGGCCAACCGGCATCTCCCATCCCCCAGTGATAAGCCGTGAGCAGAAGAAAACCGAGGAAAGTGAGTTGGGGAATCAACCACCAAGCCAGGGCAACTGCAGTCATTCCGAATGCGTAGACCAGCCCGAGACGCGCCCACCAGGGAGGCGATTTATTCTTATGCCATTGGCGATGGGCAAGGACGACATCGAGGGCACCGTGCCAAAGGCCGAAGAGCAGAGCAGTGGATAAGAATACGATTGGGCCGAGCCCAGGCTGACGCAGATCGGTCAGGAGGCTGCCCAGTAGCGCGATGGTTGTGACCAGCCAGGGTAAAAGGCGGAGACACCTTTCTTTCAAGTGCGGGTCCATCCTGACGCGGTTGGCACGGGCATCCACGGGGAGCGGCTGGAGTCGGCTTGGTGGCTTCGCAGGGGGAGTGCGGCGGCCATGAACCGTAATTTGGGGAGTGCCGCGACGACGGCCATGACATCGCCCAGAGTTCCACGATTTGAGAGAAACCGTTCGATTTGACCGGGTTGAGTTCCCTGAAAAAGTTGGGCAAAGATGGTGGAAAATTCACCCGGAGATTGGGCTAAGGCACGAAGAAAAACGCGGTCGAGCCAGGAATTGGAGAAGTGGGCTTGGCTTGCGGGGGCACCTTGGGCAATGATTTTGGCAATGGCTCCGGTTTGTTGGGCCGTGCGGGAAAAGGCGTAACCTGTGGATGGCCGGGCCGCCCCACCAGCCACACCTGCGCGAAGGACACGCGGCTGATTAGGAGATAGGGGGCGAGTGGTCATAGGTAGACATCCACTCTCTTCATCCAGGATTTGCGCGACTGACCAACCTCGAGCCAAGATGAAGTCATTGAGGCTTCTGTTAAGTTCCTGATGAGAAGGGGGATGGAGAGAAAACGAAGTTAGCTCGACCAGGGCATCCTGCGGGGAGTAAGGCAAAACGTAAGCGAACCGAGTTTCTTCGTTTTGAGGTGTGCGAAAGTCCATCCAATCAAAGGTCTGAGGGGACCAGCGATGGTTCCGGCAGACAATGCGGCGTCCGATGAAGGACTGCCAGACAAGAGGTTCGCTGGATTGAGACTCAGCCAAGGAGATCTTTCCGGTTGCATCCACGCACCAGTCAGCCTGGGTGACTTTATTCCCAATCTGCACAACCGGCAGCGTTTGCTCGGTGGAAACAATCTGGGCGGATTCACCCAGGATCAATTCGGTGCGTGAATCGGAAGCCAAAAGTTGATCAGACCACTGGTAGAAATGCCTCGACTCGATCTGCCTATAACCGAGAGCACTTTTTCTTTCGAAGGAACGTCCTTCTCTTGTGGTCATGCGCCAGGCACTCCAGGTTTTGTTAACTAATCTGTGCGGAAGCAAAGTCGGAGTTTCGCCAAAAAAACACCAGCGCTGGGGTTGCCCGAAGTTTTGACGCGGATCGACTAACTGGATCGGATGGCGGTAGCCAAGGGCGCGGAGGGCGTGTGCAACCAAACGCCCGGAGAGGCCAGCACCAAGGATAATGACCCCGAGGTCAGGTTTGGTTTGGGCGGTTGGTCTGGGCGAGTTGGATGGCTTGCTCAAAAAGACTCCATTGCTGACGGTCGTAGGCTTGGAAAGCGGACTTTAACTGCTCTAACCAATAAGGAACAGGTTCGGTCTCAGTCCCCTTCGCCAGTTCTCTGGCCAGTATTTGCCGAACCGGATCAGGCGAAGACATGCGGCCGCGGGTGTAGAGAAGGATGCGAACCCGCTCGGGTCTCTCACGAATGAGAGTGAAGGCCTGGTCGAGGTAGGTGACCAGACGTTCGTCGGGTAAAGAGTTCTGATCTTTTAGGGGAGCACTCGGTGGTGCAGGAGACAGGGACGGGGATGGCGAATTGTTGGGTGGATTCTCCTCACGGACTTGAGGGTTCTCGGCCGTTTCCGGAGGAGGGGTGAGGGGACGGGGTAAGGCTGTTGTTTGGTAAGCTGGGTGAGCGGGTACCTGCTGCGCGATTCTCTTGGGGATGGCCAAAGTCTGCGACTCCCGCAAGCAAATCCAGACGTCATCTTCCTCGCGGAGGACAGCGAGTTCTTCATCTTTGCGCAGCGTGAGCACGCCAACCTGCCGCCCGTCCCAGATGACGGGGATTTGATGATTCTCCAGGAGACGAATATGTGGTTTCGTTTCGGCGGAGGTTCTGTCGCCCTCCTGGGCACGGATTTCTGCCGAGAAAATCGTCATTGCGAGCACAAGGGCAACCGCCTTAGTGCTTCGGA
>CALFVM010000088.1 GCA_937928665.1 uncultured Candidatus Methylacidiphilales bacterium | reverse complement strand
CCGCCCCAGGAAGACGGTTCAATGCCCATTCCTCAGCCTCCCGCACATCAATCAGGCGCAACCGTTCCCCCGCCCGCAGGCGGCTGGCCAACTGCTCTGGAGTCACCGAATCCATCCCGCCGATCATGACGACCTACCTGGGATTGACAAGGAATTCGGCAACCCACTCAAACAACCCGCCCTCACCCGATCCCACCCTCAAATATCAATAACCGGCCCTTTTCCCTCCGGTGGGCGGGTTCGCCCCGCGCCCCCTGACACGGCAACATTGGCTCGAACTTTTGTCCGGCCAATCATTCCCAAGAAACCACTGACCAAAGAAATTAGGATTGCTCCGAAAAAAGCCGCCCAAAACCCATCCACATGAAACCCTGGCACCAGTTTTGACGTTAACCAAAGCAGGAACGCATTGAGCAACACAAGAAATAGGCCCAGCGTCACCACCACCCAGCCCAAGCTCAACAGCACCAACACCGGCCGCACAAACGTATTCAGCACCGCCAGGATCAAGGACGCCCACGCTAACGCCCAATAGCCGTCAAATCGCAACCCAGGCACCAGGTGTGCCGCCACGAAAATCGCCGCTGCCAGCACCAGCGCCCGCCAAAGAATGCCAATCATGTGACAAGGATGCCGTGTCCGACGCCAATTTCACGAAGTTTCGCATCTTTTTGATTCACACCCGTCCGCACCAAGCTAGTTCTCAACTTTCCCGGCATGAACAAGGTTCGAGCAGCAGTCGTCGGTGCTTCTGGCTATACCGGTGAAGAATTGGTCCGCATCCTCCTGCGCCACCCAGGCGTTGACCTCACTGCCGTCACCTCCCGCCAACAGGCCGGGCAACGCCTCGACTCCTTCTACGGCTTAAACCCCGGCTCCACCCACCTCACCTTCACCGACACCCCTATCACCGACCTCGCCACCTGCGCCGAGGTCTTCTTCCTCGCCCTCCCCCACGGACTCGCCCCCGAGTTCGCCGCCCCCCTCCGCGCCGCCCACCGTCGCGTCTTCGACCTCTCCGCCGATTTCCGTCTTAAAAATCCCGCCCTCTACCAAGAGTTCTACGGTGCCCCACACCCCGCCCCCGAACTCCTCACTGAAAGCGTTTACGGCCTCCCCGAACTCAACCGCAACGCCCTCGCCACCGCCGACCTCATCGCTTGTCCCGGCTGCTACCCCACCAGCATCCAACTCGCCCTGGCCCCTGCCATCACCCTCGGCTGGATCAACCCCACCGCCATCGTCATCAACTCCCTCAGCGGCGTTTCCGGTGCCGGACGCAAGGCCGACCTACCTCTTCTCTTTTGCGAGTGCGCGGAAAGTGCCAAGCCTTACAGCTTCCCCACCCACCGACACCACCCGGAGATCGAACAGGAACTCTCCCGCCTCGCCGGACGCCCTCTCACCGTCGCCTTCACCCCGCATCTTATCCCCGTCGTTCGTGGCATGCTCAGCACCATCTCCGCTCCGTGGATCGGCCCCGACCTCTCCGATGCCGACCTCGCCCACGCCGCCGCCGACTTCTACCAAGGCTGCCCTTTCATCAACGTCCTCCCTCCACCGGCCGCGCCTGAAATCAAAAAAGTCGCCCGCACCAACCGTTGCGATCTCACCTACCGCCGCGACCGCCGCACCGGCCGCCTCCTCGCCCTCAGCGCCATCGATAACCTTGGCAAAGGTGCTGCCGCCCAGGCCGTCCAAGCCTTCAACCTCCGCTCCGGCTTTCCGGAAACCTGCGGCCTTGTTTGACCCGATTTTCTCATGAGTGAACTCAAATGGATCAAAGACGGATCGGTCACCTCACCGATCGGATTCCGCGCCGCTGGCATCTCCGCCGGCATTAAGAAAAACGGCCGCAAAGACATGGCCCTGGTCGTGTCCGACTGCGATGCCGATGGGGCGGCCACCTTCACCACCAACCAGATCAAAGCCGCCCCCGTCAAACTCTCCATGCAGCACATCAAGGGTGGCATCATCCGCGCGGTCATTCTCAACAGCGGCAACGCCAACGCCTGCACCGGCCTCCAGGGCATCGCCGATGCTAAAACCATGACCGAGGAAACCGCCCGCCTCCTCTCCCTCAAACCCCGCCAGGTCCTTGTCTGCTCTACCGGCCGCATCGGCGTCCCCATGCCCATCGATACCGTCCGTCGCGGCATCGCTAAACTCGCCAAAAAACTCGCCGTTGACAACGGACACAATGCGGCCAAGGCCATCATGACCACCGACACCTTCCCCAAGGAAGCCGCTGTCTCCGTCACCGTCCTCGGCAAACGCATCGTCATCGGCGCCATGGCCAAAGGTGCCGGCATGATCCATCCCAACATGGCCACCATGCTCGCTTGCGTCACCACCGACGCCGCCGTCGAACCCTCCGCCCTCCGCCAAGCCCTCGCCGAGGCCGTTGACCTCTCCTTCAACCGCATCTCCGTCGATGGCGACACCTCCACCAACGACACCGTCGTCCTCATGGCCAACGGCCTCGCCGGTAATGCCCTTCTCACCGCCGCCCATCCGGATTTTGCCAAATTCCGCACTGCCCTTCTTGCCCTTCTCAAAAAGCTCGCCCGCATGATCATCGAAGACGGTGAAAAAATCACCCGGGTCATCGACCTCCGCATCTGCGGCGCTGCCTCCGCCGCCGACGCCAAACGGATCGCCGAAGCCATCGCCCGCTCCCCCCTCGTCAAATCCTCCTGGTGCGGCGGCGACCCCAACTGGGGCCGGCTCATGGACGTCGCCGGCTACTCCGGAGCCAAAATCCGGGAGGAACTCGTCGATATCTACTACGACGGCGTTCAGGCCGTCAAAGGCGGCATCGCCAGCCCAACCCCCCTCGCCAAGGTCAAACGCGTCACCGCCAAACCTGCCTTCACCATCAAAATCGATCTCCACCTCGGTCGCGGCGACTACTCTCTCCTCGTCAACGACCTCACCGAAGCCTACGTCACCTTCAACAAAGGCGAATAAGCCCGTGATCTCCTTCGACCAACAAATCGCCCGCGCCGAGGTTCTCCTCGAGGCCCTCCCCTACATGCAGCGCTTTCGCGGCCAGACCTTTGTCATCAAATACGGCGGCAGTGCCATGGACGAGCCCGAACTCGTCGAGCGCGTCCTCCGCGACGTCGTCTTCCTCGAAGTCGTCGGTGCCAACCCCGTCATCATCCACGGCGGCGGCAAAGCCATCACCCGCCGCATGGCCGAGCGCGGCCTTCAGGCCACCTTCGTTGGCGGACTCCGCGTCACCTGCCAAGAATCCGCCGCCATCGTGGACGAAGTCCTCAACACCGTCGTCAGCCCCTCCATCGTCAACGCCATCAACCGCCTCGGCGGCCGCGCCGTCCAAGTCCCCGGCAACCGCACCTTCCGCGCCGTCAAAGCACCCGCCGCTATTCACGAAGGTCGCCCACTTGATCTCGGCTTCGTCGGCCTCGTCGACTCCTGCGACACCACCGAAGTCCGCCGCGCCCTCGAAGCCGAGGCCGTTCCCGTCCTTTCCCCCGTCGGCCTCGACACCTCCGGCCAGGTCTACAACATCAACGCCGACATCGCCGCCGCCGACCTTGCCGTCGCTCTCCGCGCCGACAAACTCATCTACCTCTCCGACGTCAACGGCGTCCTCCGCGACCCTGCCGACCCCTCCACCCGCATCCCCACCGTCACCCGGGCCGACGCCGCCCGCCTCAAAGCCGAGGGCATCATCCACGGCGGGATGATCCCGAAAATCGATTCCTGCCTCGACTCCCTCGCCCGCGGCGTTAAAAAAGTTCACCTCATTGACGGGCGCATCCCCCACGCCCTTCTCCTCGAACTCTTCACCGACCACGGTATCGGAACCGAAATTGTCGAATAATCCAGCGCAACCGTCGAACCAACCACACCCTGTCGAGGCGGTCTGCGACCGCCCCACGCCCCACGTTCCAACCCCGCCGCCCCCTCCCATGACCTCCTCGCCCGCTCTCGCAACCTCCAGCCCCAACCCCTCCCGCGCCGAGCAAATCCGAGCCCTCTTCGACCGCTACGTCGCCCCCACCTACCGCCGCAGCCTCGTCCTCAGTCACGGCTCCGGCTCATTCGTCTGGGACACCGACGGACGCCGCTACCTCGACTTCGGCGGCGGCATCGCCGTCACCTCGCTCGGCCATGCCCACCCCCGCATCACCGACGCCATCACCCGCCAGGCCTCCCGCCTCACCCACGTCTCCAACCTCTTCCACACCGAACCCCAGGGCCTCCTCGCCCGCAAACTCGTTGAACTCACCGGCCCCGGCAAAGTCTTTTTCGCCAACAGCGGTGCCGAAAGCAACGAAGCTCTCTTCAAACTCGCCCGCCGCTTCGGACAGGAAACCGGCGGACGCTTCGAAATCATCACCGCCCTCGGCTCCTTCCATGGCCGCACCCTCGGCGGCATCTCCGCCACCGGCCAGGACAAAATCAAATCCGGCTTCGGCCCCCTCCTCCCCGGCTTCATCCACGCCCCCTTCAACGACCTCGACGCTTTCACCCAGGCCATCACCCCCAACACCGCCGCCATCATGATCGAAGGCGTCCAGGGCGAATCCGGCATCCACCCCGCCACCCCAGACTTCCTCATCGGCCTCCGCCGCCTTGCCGACCAACACAACCTCCTCTTCCTCTTCGACGCAGTGCAATGCGGCATGTTCCGCACCGGCCACTTCCAAAGCTACGAAACCATCCTCTCCGACGCCGGACTCGATCCCGCCTCCGCCCGGCCCGATGCCATCTCCATGGCCAAGTCCCTCGGCGGCGGTCTTCCTATCAGCGCGGCCTGGTTCTCCTCTCGCGTCGCCGACCTGCTGGGCCCCGGCTCCCACGGCACCACCTACGGGGGCAGCCCCCTCGTCTGCTCCGCCGCCCTCGAAGTTCTCCAGACTATCGAGGACGAAAACCTCGCCGACAACGTCCGCCGCCTCGGCCACATCCTCCGCGACGGTTTGGAAAAACTCCGCGCCCAAGGAAAACCGATCACTGCCGTTCGTGGCTGCGGTGCTCTCATCGGCATCGGCATCGAAACCGACCCAATCGAAACCGCCGCCCGCCTGCGCGACGCCGGTCTCATCCTCATCCCCGCCGGAACCAACACCCTCCGCTGTCTCCCCCCGCTCAACGCCACCGAAGCCGAGGCCAACCTCGCCCTTCACATCGTCGAGGATACCCTATGAACCAGCCCACCCCAAAACACTTCCTCAAACTCGAAGGTTTCGATCCCGAAGCCGCCCGGCTCATTCTCCGCAAAGCCACCCGCTTCAAAAACGAACGCGGTCTTCCCGGCCTTTCCCAACCCCTCCTCGACCAAACCTGGGCCCTCATCTTCTCCAAATCCTCCACCCGCACCCGCGTTTCCTTCGAAGTCGGCATCCGCGAACTCGGCGGACGCCCTCTCTTCCTCTCCGCGGCCGACATCCAGCTCGGGCGCGGCGAACCCATCATCGACACCGCCCGCGTCCTCGGGCGCATGGTCCACGGTGCCATCATTCGCACCTTCGCCGGCAAAGACGTCGATGACTTTGCCGCCTACTCCCGCATCCCCACCATCAACGCCCTCACCGACGACGAACACCCCTGCCAAATCCTCACCGACATCTTCACCTTCGAAGAAAAACGCGGCCCCATCGAAGGTCGCAAAGTCGCCTTCATCGGTGACGCTGCCTGCAACATGGGCCGCTCCTTCGCCTTTGCCGCCCACATGTTCAACTTCGACCTCTGGTTCGCCGCCCCCGCAGGCTTCGAGTGCAACGTGACCAACTCCCACTGTCACCACGTTCGCGACCCCAAAGAAGCCGCCCGCAACGCCGACCTCCTCTACACCGATGTCTGGGTCTCCATGGGCAAAGAAGACGAAGCCGCTGCCCGGGAAAAAGCCTTCGCCCCCTACCGCCTCGACCACGACCTCCTCACCGTGGCCAAACCCAACGCCCTTGTCCTCCACTGCCTTCCCGCGTATCGCGACAAAGAAATCTCCACCGCCCTCCTCGAAGAACGCGCCCAGGACATTTTCGACCAGGCCGAAAACCGCCTCCACGTCCAAAAATCCATCCTCAACTGGCTCACCACCCCCAACTAGCGGTCACCTCATAACGCCTTGGGCCTCACTGGCGTTTTCATCACAAAAACGGCACCGTTCACGTTCCTGCATCAACAACGTGGAGGACGCCCTGCGCCCCTTCCTGACTCAACGCACCGGCGCAGGTGCTCCCAGCCCCAATCACCAATCAAGAAAGCCGCCTTCCTTGGTTTTTCATGGAACGAGCGTGAGTCGTCCGGTTCACTCTCAGGTCACCTGCCGCAATGAACCCGACGGGCTGAAACGGCGTCGAGAGGGCCACCCTTGCAGCGCAGTGCTCGCCGGCCTATCCTGGCTGGTTCTGCATGGCTGAGGTTTCCCATATCCGCATTCGGGGTGCCCGTGAGCACAACCTGAAGAATCTTTCGGTCGATCTGCCCAAGAACGCGCTGGTAGTGATCACCGGGCCGTCGGGCTCAGGCAAATCGTCGCTGGCCTTCGATACGTTGTTTGCCGAGGGACAACGCCGTTACGTGCAGAGTCTGTCGGCGTATGCGCGACAGTTTTTGGACCAGATGCAGAAACCGGAGGTGGATTCGATTGAGGGGCTGTGCCCGGCAATTGCGATTGAGCAGCGGACTTCCGCCCCTTCCCCTCGATCAACGGTGGGCACCACGACGGAGTTGTATGATTTCCTGCGACTGCTGTTCGCAGCGGTAGGCACGCCCCATCATCCCAGGACCGGGAAACCGCTCCGGCGCTGGACGGTTCAGGAAATGGTGGAGGCAATGCTGACGTCACCGGTGTCAGAACGCTTTGCGATTCTGGGTCCGGTGGCGCGGGCCCAACCCGGGCCGCTCACTCATGTGCTCGATCGGCTGAAACGGGACGGCTTTGTCCGGGCGCGGATCAACGGGCGCTTCGAGCTTCTCGATCCCGGCCCGAAACTGGCCCGGACGGCGACGCATACGGTGGAGGCGGTAGTGGACCGGTTGGCCACGAAGGATCTCTCGAGGGGTCGGTTGACTGAGTCGGTGGAGACGGCGCTGCGGGTGGGAGGCGGGGTGCTTACAGTGGTCTGGCTGGACCGAGGGGGTGAGTCGGTGGCGGAGTGGACCATGAGCAATGAGAACTTTGATCCTGAATCCGGTGACCATTTTCCGACCCTGACGCCTCGCCATTTTTCGTTCAACAGCCCCTTGGGCGCGTGCCCAGCCTGTCAGGGATTGGGCACGGAAGTTCTTGCGGATCGGGACCTGATTGTGCCGGACCCTGGCCTGACGCTGGCGGGGGGGGCGATCCAACCATGGGCACCGCGGGGTAAGCCGGGCAAATCTCCTGCCCGCGATGATTTCCACCGTGCCACGATCGAGGCACTGGCCTCTTTTGCCGGTGTGCCGCTCGACGCGCCCTGGCGCGATCTGCCGCAGGAGTTCCAGCATCTGGTCCTCCACGGATCGGGGGACCGTCCCATCCCGCTTCCCAGTCCGAAGGGACTGGAGCCTCGTCCGTTTGAGGGAGTGATCGCGTGGCTTCAATCGACCTTCGACGGAAGTGAAAGCCCCCAAACGCGGGGACGGCTGGAGCGATTTATGAACCGGCAACCGTGCCGACATTGTGGGGGGCGACGGCTCCGCCCGGAGGTGTTGGCAGTGCGCCTGACGCAGACGGGTGGGCCGCCGCGAAATATTTTTGAGTTTTGTGAATTAACGGTGGAACAGGCTTTGGCCGATCTCGAGAACCGGTCCTGGACGGCGGGGGAGGCTGCAGTGACGGAAGAGATTCTGCGGGAATTGACCGCCCGGCTGAGGTTTCTGCGGGATGTCGGGGTGGGGTATCTGACGTTGAATCGGGAAACGCACAC
>CALFVM010000087.1 GCA_937928665.1 uncultured Candidatus Methylacidiphilales bacterium | reverse complement strand
CAAACTTTGTGGCGCAGTTTTCGCATACGCTGGCGACACTGACGCAGAATGGGGTGCCGTTGGTGCAGGCGTTGGAGTTGATGCAGAATATTGCGCGGAACACGGCGTTGCAGGGTGCGTTGAAGAAGGTGACCCAGGAGGTGAGTGAGGGTGGGGCCCTGTCGAAATCGCTGCTGCGGACGGGGCAGTTTCCCGGGTTGTTTTTGGATATGGTGGGGGTCGGTGAGCAAACGGGAAACCTGCCGGCTTCGCTCCACCGGGTGGCGTTGCGATATGAAGCGGAAGTGGAGGTGCGGATTAAGAACGTGATCGCGCTGATTCAGCCGGCGATCATTGTGGCGTTGGCGGTGTTTGTGCTGCTGATTTCGGTGTCGTTGTTTTCGGGGATTGCGGAGACGGTCTCGTCGCTGAGGGTGCAGCGGTAATCCAGGTTTGTCGGCAGAGCGGGGGATTAGGAAGCAGCCCGGAGGCGGTCGGCGAGTGAGGGCAGGAGACCGTCGAAGCTGCCGTTACTGAAGGCACAAATGACGTCGCCGGGCTGGAGGCGGGGAAGGAGCTGGGTGATGAGGGAGGTGACTTCGGGTTCGTAGAGAGCGGGTTTTCCGGCGGTAACGAGGTCGGCGAGGAGTTGGTCGACGTTGAGCCGGTCGGCTTCGGGGAGTTGGTCGGCCCGGGCGACTTTAGTCATGCCGATGAGGTCGGCGAGGGCGAGAGCGGCGGGGAGTTCTTTTTGGAAGACGGCGCGGCGGGTGGTGTTGGAGCGGGGTTCAAAGAGGGCGACGAGGCGACGGCCGGGGAATTTTTGGCGGAGGGCGGCGATGGTTTCTCGGAGGGCGGTGGGGTGGTGGCCGAAGTCGTCGACGAGGGTGTAGGAGCCGACCTGGGCATGGATTTCGAGGCGGCGTTTGATACCGCGGAAGGCGGCGAGGGCCTGGGCGATGTCGGGGAGGGGGATGCGATAGAAGTGGGCGGCGGCGATAGCCATGGCGGCGTTTTGGGCGTTGTGACGGCCGAAGAGGGGGACGGTAAAGGGGTGGCCGAGGAGGTGGAAGGAGACGCCTTCGGGGGAGGTGGTGAAGTGGGTGAGACGGACGGCAGCGTTTTCGTTGAAGCCGACTTCGACAAGGGGGCACTGGGCCTTGCGGGAGACGTCGATGGCGTTGGGGTCATCGGCGTTGAGGACGAGCATACCGTTGCGGGGGATGATGTCGACGAAGCGGCGGAAGGAGGTTTTGATGTCGTCGAGGGAGGCGTAGATGTCGGCGTGGTCGAACTCGATGTTGTTAATGATGCCGAGTTCGGGGAGGTAGTGGAGGAACTTGGAACGTTTGTCGAAGAAGGCGGTGTCGTATTCATCGCCTTCGAGAATCCAGTTGGGACCGTCTTGGCGGCGGCAGCCCTGGTCGAAGTTGAGGGGGATGCCGCCGATGAGGTAGGAGGGTTGGCGTCCGGCGTGTTGGAAGATCCAGGCGAGGAGGGAGGTGGTGGTGGTTTTACCGTGGGTGCCGGTGACGACGAGGTTGTGGGTGTGGCGGAGGAAGAAGAATTTGAGAGCTTCGGGGAGGGAGAGGTAGTAGAGGCGGCGGTCGAGGGCAGCCTCGAGTTCGGGGTTGCCGCGGGAGATGGCGTTGCCGACGATAACGAGTTCGGGGACAGGGTTCAGGTTGTCTTCCTGAAAGCCTTCGAACATGGGGATGCCTTTGGCGCGGAGGAAGTCGGACATGGGGGGGTAGACTTTGGCGTCAGAGCCGGTGACGCGGTAGCCCTGGTCGTGGAGCATGGCGGCGACGGAGCCCATGGCGGTGCCGCATATGCCGATGAGGTGGATGTGGCGGAAGGGGGCAGCGGGCTGGGGAGTCATGAGGCGGGGGTGGTGCGGGCGATTTGGGAAAGGAAGTAGTCGACGGAATCGACGAGGGCGAGCCAACTGGCTTCGATGACGGAGGTGGAGACGCCGACGGTGCCCCAGGCGGCGTGGCCATCGGAGGAGTTGATGAGGACGCGGATGTTGGCGGCGGTGGCGGCGGAGGAGTTGACGATGCGGACTTTGTAATCGGTGAGGTGCATGCGGGCGAGGTCGGGATAGGCGGGGGTGAGGGCGAGGCGGAGGGCGGCGTCGAGGGCGTTGACTGGGCCGTCACCATCGGCGACGACATGACGGCGCTGTCCGCCGACGGAGAGTTTGAGGGTGGCTTCGCAGGTGTCGAAGTTGTGGATTTGGTTTTTGCGGACGGAGAGATGGTATTCTTCGAGGGTGAAGAAGGGCTGGTAGAGGTTGAGCGATTTGCGGGTGAGGAGGTCGAAGGAGGCGTCGGCGGCTTCGAATTCGTAGCCGCGGGCTTCCAGGGCTTTCACGCGGTCGAGGATGGCGCGGGCTTCGGGGGATTTATCGTTGAGGTCAAAACCGAGTTCGCGGGCTTTGAGCATGATGTTGGAGCGGGAGGAGAGTTCGCCGACAAGGATGCGGGAGCGGTTGCCGACGGCGGCGGGGTCGATGTGTTCGTAGCTGGTTTTGGACTTGGTGACGGCGTTGGCGTGCATGCCACCTTTGTGGGCGAAGGAGGATTGACCGACGAAGGGGGCGCGGGGGTCGTGGTTTTGGTTGGCGAGTTCGTCAACGAAGAGGGAGAGCTCAGTAAGTTCGGTAAGGCGGCCGGGGGGGAGGACGGGGCGGTGGAGTTTGAGTTCGAGGAGGGGAATGACGGTGGTTAGGTTGCAGTTGCCGGTGCGTTCGCCGTAACCGTTGATGGTGCCCTGGATTTGGGAAGCACCGGCGTTGACGGCGGCGATGGCGTTGGCGACGCCGAGGCCGGAATCGTTGTGGGTGTGGATGCCGACGCGGCAGGGAACGGCGTTGAGGGCGGCGGTGGTGGCGCGGGCAATGTCATCGGGGAGTCGGCCGCCGTTGGTATCGCAGAGGATCACGTAGTCGGCTCCGTGGTCAGCGGCGGCGCGGAGGCAGGCGAGGGCGTAATCAGGGTCGGCGGCGTGGCCGTCGAAGAAGTGTTCGGCATCGTAGATGACCTCGCGGCCGCGTTCTTTGAGGGCGCGGACGGTGTCGGCGATCATGCGAAGGTTTTCATCGGGATCGGTGCGAAGGACGTCGGTGACCTGGATACGGGAAGATTTGCCGACGAAGGTGACGGTGGGGGTTTCGGCGCGGAGGAGGAGATCGACCTGGGGATCGTTCTCGATGGAACCGCCGGGGCGGCGGGTGCTGCCGAAGGCGGCGAGGCGGCAGGAGCCGAGGTTGAGGCGGGCGGCTTCTTTGAAGAAGTCGAAGTCTTTTTCGTTGGAGCCGGGGAAGCCGCCTTCGACGTAGTGGAATCCGAAAGCGGCGAGGCGTTGGGCGAGCTGGAGTTTGTCGGCGAGGGAGAAGTTGATGCCCTCGGCCTGGGCACCGTCGCGCAGGGTGGTGTCGTAGAGGGTGACGGGGTTTGGGTTCATGTGAAGACCGGGGTTGAGCGGAACAGGAAAGGGTAGGGTGCGGGGCGGGTCGAAGACAAGCGTATGATTCCCTTGGCAAGCGGATGAGGATTGCTTGGCTGTGGGGATGGCAATTGAACCTCCTTTGGAAAGTGTGGTGCGGGAAGCAGCAGCTCGGGCTTTGGGGGAGGACCGGGGTCCGGCGGACATGACGTCGCTGGCGGTGGTGGAGCCGACGGCGCGGGCCGTGGGGCGGGTGGTGGCGCGGGAAGGGTGCCGGTTGGCGGGGGTGATTGTGGCGGAGCGGGTGTTGATGGAGACGGACGTGGGGATCCGCTTCCGGCGGGTGAAGGAGGATGGGGAGGATGTGCGGGCGGGTGAAGTGGTTTTGGAGGTGGAGGGGTTGGCCCGGTCGATACTGGCGGCAGAGCGGTCGGCGTTGAATTTTTTGCAGCAGTTGAGCGGGGTGGCCACGGCGACGCTGGTGTTTGTGCGGGCGGCGGCACCGGCGCAGGTGTTGGATACGCGGAAGACGGTGCCCGGGTTAAGGGCGTTGCAGAAGTATGCCGTGCGGTGTGGCGGTGGGGTGAATCATCGGTTTGGGTTGTATGACGGGTTCATGGTGAAGGATAATCATGTGGCGTTCATGGGGGGAGCGGG
>CALFVM010000086.1 GCA_937928665.1 uncultured Candidatus Methylacidiphilales bacterium | reverse complement strand
GGGTGGATTTGCCGGCGCCGGATTCGCCGACGAAGGCGACGCATTGACCGGGGTTGATGCGGAGGCTGATATCGGTGACGGCGGGGCGGGCGGTGTCGTTGTAGGTGAGGGTGACGTTGCGAAATTCGATGGAGCCTAGGAAGGGGGGTGGGATGGGTTTGCCTTCGTTGGCTTCGAGGTCGGGGGATTCGAGCAGGTCGCCCAGGGACCGGATGGCATCGAGTCCTCGGGCGATTTCGGGGTAGGTGTTGAGGAGGCCGAAGAGGTTCATCATGACGAGCATGAAGAGTCCGTTGTAGAGGACGATTTGTTCGACGGAACCACGCCCGGTAAGGGCCAGGTAGCCGGTCAGGACAACGATGCCGGTTTGGGCGACGCGCATGGAGGTCCAACTGACGGATTGGAAAAAGCCGTTGATCAGATCGAGGCGGAGGCCGTGGCGATAGACGCCTGTCACCAGGTTGTCCATGCGCCGGAGTTCGATGTCTTCGAGCCCGTGAGCGCGGGTGACGGGGATCATTTCGATCATTTCGGCAACGTCGGAGCTGAGTTGTTCCATTTCCTGACGGTAGGCACGGTTGGAGCGGGCCATGCGGCTGCGAAGGGCGCGGGTGAGAAAAAACATGATGGGGATGATGATGCAAAAAAAGAGACCAACTATGGGGTCGGTGGTAAGGCTAACCGCAAGGACCCAAATGAGACCGATGAGGACGTCGATGCAGACGTTAAGGAGGTTGTTAACGAGTTGGATGATGTCCTGGACGTCACGGAGGACTTTGGCCTGGAGGCGCCCGGATTCGATGGTTTGGTGGTAGGAAAGGGTCAGGGCCTGGAGTTGACGGGCGATGGCGGAACGGAGGCGGCCTTCGATGGTGCGGACGATGCGGGCGGAACGGCGAACGAAGAAGTAGTGGGAGGCGGGGTTTTGGATTAGCAGGAAAAGGAAAGCAGCCGTGAGCGAGAAAAAGGTCGGCAACTGGCCGGGGCCGGGATGGGTGGCGAGACGCACGACGCCGGAAACGTAAAAGGGGAGGAGAAGGGCCGGGGCGACCTTGATGAGGTGCAGGAGGAGAAGGAGGAAGGAATCGCCTGGGCGGAGTGCGGCGAGGTGGAGGAGGGTGCGCCAAGGGCGAGCGCGATCGAAGCGAAGATCGTCGGGGAGAAAAGATGGCGGCGGAGCGAGCTTGAGCACGACTATTTTAGATAACAAATATTGTGCGAAGTATTTATCTCGTCGGAATCCGTCGGGTTGGGTGCGTTCGCCAGTCTGTTTCCGGCCAAAGAGCCCCGAAGGCCGCCCTTTTCCTCGATGTAAACCGTGCAGATGGCCCCATAGCGGAAGCGCGAAGCCCGTCAGCGAATGATTCCCCATCGGGTGCTCACGGGCCAGTAAACCCAGAGTGCGGTGCCGACCAGGTTTCGTTCCGGCACGGCGCCCCAGCCGCGGCTGTCGAAGCTGAATCCGGAGTTGTCGCCCATGGCCCAAAATCCGTTGGCCGGAATCTGGTAGGTGGCTCCTGCGGTGCCGAGGTAGAGGTTGTCCGGGAGAAGTTTGTAACCGGTGTGGCCGTGACTGCGGGCTGCCATGTGTTCGAAGACAGGGCGTCCGGCCAAGGGTCGCCCGTTGACCAGAAGAAATGGCGGATCGATTTCAAGTAAATCGCCAGGGAGACCGACGCAACGTTTGATGTAAAATTGGGTGGTGGCCTCGGAGGGGCGCATCGTGCGGAGGATGCGGGCGATGTCATGGGTGGTGAAGACGAAGACCTCGCCTCGCTCGGGCTTACGGAAGTGGTAAACGATTTTGTTGACGAAGATGTGGTCACCGGAAGTAACGGTGAAGTTGGCCGCGACCGACTTGCCGGGAACGAACTGGCCGGGTTCGAGTCTGGAGCCTTGGAGGAACTCCTTGGCAGTGCACGGGACGGAGAACGATTCGGAGCCGATGACAACGGTTGTCTTGGGGAGGAAAGGAATGCCGAGGATCCGGCCTTCTTGAACAGCCCGGAGGGGTCCGCCGGTGGTGGTTTCGATGCGGCAATAGGCGCGGCCGAGGAGGGCCCAATCGATGGCCTTGCGGTAGAACGGCGGGTTTTGCTCGGGGGCGATTGGCTCGACTTGAATGCCATAGAGGGTGGGCTTCATGGAGTCGGTGGGGATTTTAAACGGCTGGATAAAATAGGCGCGAATGCCAAGGGCGAGGACGATGGCCATGAGGAGGACATCGATGTTTTCGGTCCAGGCGGCGAACCGGGGGGTGGGGAAAAGGCGGGTGACTTGGGCTTCGGCGCGAGCGGCGAGTGAGGCTTGGGCGGCGGGATCTTTGGGGAATTGCTTGAGGTCGGCGCGGAGGGATTGATCGAGCTCGATAGCTTTAGCTAAATCATTGGGAGAAAGGAGGTCGCGACTGTATTTTATCTTTTTACGTAAATACTCGTGTGCTTCGACGACTTTTTTGTGTTGAGAATTAAAAAGGCGCATAGGATGTTGTGGATCAGGACTTAAGGACTTCGATGAAGGCTTCCTGGGGGATGTTGACTTTTCCGAACTGTTTCATCCGTTTTTTGCCTTCTTTTTGTTTTTCGAGGAGTTTGCGTTTCCGGGTGATGTCGCCGCCGTAACACTTTGCCGTGACGTTCTTTCCAACAGTTTTTACGTCTTCGCGAGCAACGATTTTCCCACCGATGGCGGCTTGGAGGGCGACACGGAAGAGTTGGGGGGGGATGACTTCTTTGAGCTTGGCGGTCAGGGCACGTCCCCTGCCCTCGGCTTTGTCGCGGTGAACGATGCAGGAGAAGGCGTCCATGGGTTCGCCGTTGACGAGGATATCGAGTTTGACGAGGTCGCTGGCCTGGTAGGGAGCGTGTTCGTAGTCCATGGAACCGTAGCCGCGAGTGAGGGTTTTGATTTTGTCGTTGAAGTCGACGAGGATTTCGTTGAGGGGGAGATGGGTGGTGATCATGACGCGGCGGGCGTCGAGGGTTTCGGTGTGATCAGCCTCCCCTCGTCTGTCGCGGATGAGTTGGATGATGTCGCCGATGGATTCGGTGGGGACCATGAGGAAGGCTTTGACCATGGGCTCGCGGATTTCGTCGATGAGGGAGGGATCGGGAAGCTGGGAGGGGTTGTCGATGGTGAGGGTTTCGCCGCGGGTGAGTTGGACTTCGTAGATGACGGAGGGGTAGGTGGAGATGATGTCCATGTCGAACTCGCGCCGGAGGCGTTCCTGGACGATTTCCATGTGGAGGAGGCCGAGGAAGCCGCAGCGGAAGCCGAAGCCGAGAGCGACGGAGCTTTCCTGGGTGTAGACGAGGGCGGCATCGTTGATTTGAAGTTTGCCGAGGGCGGTTTTGAGGCTTTCGTAATCGGCAGTGTTGATGGGGTAGATGCCGGAGAAGACCATGGGATGGATCTCCTTGAAACCGGGGAGCGGTTCTAGGGCGGGGCGTTGGCTGGTGGTGATGGTGTCGCCGATTTTGACTTCGGAGGTCGATTTGATGTTGGCGATCAGGTAGCCGGAGTCGCCGGGACCAAGGACGTCGATGCGGACAGGTTTGGGGGTGAAGACGCCGACTTCTTTAACCTCGTTGCGCTGGTTGCTGTGCATGAGGGTGATGGGGGTGCCGGCGCGGATTTCTCCGGAGAAGACGCGGATGTAGGTGACCACACCGCGGTAGGTGTCGAAGACGGAATCGAAGACGAGGCCGCGAAGGGTGTCATCGGGCATGGAGCGCGGGGGGGGGAGGCGATGAACGATGGCTTCGAGGATGTCTTCGATGCCGACGCCGGTCTTGGCACTGGCGAGGATGGCTTCTTCGCCGGGGATGGCGAGGATGTCCTCGAGCTGTTTGCGAACGGTGGGCAGGTCGGCGTTGGGGAGGTCAATTTTGTTGATGACGGGGATGATGGTGAGGTTCTGGCCGTGGGCGAGGTGAACGTTGGCGACGGTCTGA
>CALFVM010000085.1 GCA_937928665.1 uncultured Candidatus Methylacidiphilales bacterium | reverse complement strand
GGAACGTGTGCTCGACATCGGATGCGGTCACGGCTTTGTTACGAGAGATTTGCCGGGGAAGACAGTGTGGGGAATGGACATCTCGGCCAACGCCATTGCACGGGCCCGCGACACAGCCTCCCTGCGACATCGCTATGAGGCTGGATCGATCTTTGATTTGAACCCTGACGAACATGGCCGGTTTGACGTTGTTTTGATCACCGGTGTCCTCTACGCACAGTATATCGGATTGTCGCTTCCTTTAATCTACCTGCTGGTGGATCGAATCCTCCAGCCCGGCGGCACGCTGATTGCGGTCCATATTGATGAATGGTATTCCGGTCGTTTCCCTTATCCGCTCATGCAGTTGGAGTTTCATCCGTATCGTGAGTTCATTCATCGGCACGAGGTATACTTGAAATGATTCTGATGTACCACAAGGTCGCCATGGAAACACCGACCATGTGGTGGGTGAGCGTGTCCGCATTCTACAGGCAGATGTGCGAACTGAGGGGTTTTGAGGTAGTTTGCCTGGATGAGTATGATCCGGACAATCCGCGGCATCGTTGTATTACCTTCGACGGGGTTTACGAGAATATCCATCAGTTTGCCGCTCCCATCCTTGCGGAGTTTGGTTATCCGTTTGAACTCTTTGTGGTCGAGGACCTGATTGGACAGCACAATGAATTTGACCGGGAAGAGCCGTTGGCTCGCTTTGCGTCCTGGGCACAACTTGGGGCCATGGCGAGGATGGGTGGCCGGATTCAGTTTCACACCAAGACACATCCTCGCTTGGATGGCGGTCTGACGGAGGCACGACTGGCCGAAGAGTTGAGCCCCGGAGAACGGCTCCGAACAATTGGGCAGGGGGCGTGCCGTTGGTTTGCCTATCCGCATGGCGCTCTCACGCCTGAGGTGGTTGCGGCGGTTCGAACCCGTTTCCATGGCGCGGTGTCCTGTCACCAGGGAGATGAAAGGGATCGGCACCAGTTGAATCGCTTTACCGTGGTTGAAAACACCCGGCTCGCTTCGAGGACAGTGGGCGTATTGATCCCCTGCTACAATTATGGCTCATTTCTTGGGGAATCGGTTGAGAGTGTTCTTCGACAAACACTTCCGGCGGATCGGATTGTCATTCTTGATGATGGCTCCACGGACTCGACGGAAGAGATTGGGCGGGCTCTGGTGGCCCGATTCCCGGCAAATCTTGAGTTTGTTCGCAACGAAAAGAACCTCGGAATCGTAAGGAACTTTAACAAGGGGGTGGAGTTACTGCGAACGGACTACCTTTGTTTGATCGGGGCGGATAATCGCATCCCCTCGCGGTATCTTGAGGCTTGCACCCGGATCCTTGATCGATTCCCCCGGTGTGGTGCCGCCTACACAGACTTTATGCTGTTTGGGGATCGGGCAGAAATTGTTGCAGAGAGATTCCCGGTACCGTGGCGGGCAGGGAAGCACGGGGAAGTCTTCTGGAAAGTTTGTTTTCCGGAGCCCTCCGGCCAAAAGGCGATCGATCTTATTCGAATGTCCAACTTTGTGCACGGTTCCTCCATGTTTCGGCGGACCGCTTTCGACGAGGTGGGTGGTTACCGGGAGGTTGGGAATCAGCCGGAGGATCAGAATCTTTTTCGACGGATGCTTGAAGCAGGCTGGGAAGCCAAGAAAGCACCGACGTTTCTTGAATACCGCCAACATTCTGCGGAGCAGGCCAACATTCGTTTGGACCTCGCCCGGGAGCTTCAATTGTTCAGGCGGCTTGCTCGAGAACGGGCCCGGCAAATCGAGAAACTGGAGGCAGAGATTACCGATTTGAAGCAAAGACCCTGGAAGCTGGTGATCAGGCTTTTGCAGCGGGCGGTGGAAACGGGTCGGAGCGAGGGCTTGGCCGGGGTCTGGCATCGAGCCTGTCGGCGACTGAAGAGATCATGAGCCGACCCTTGGTCTCTGTGATTGTTCCCGCCTACAATCACGCTCGATATCTTCCTGATCGTCTCGATTCAATCACTAGGCAAGAGGTCGAAGATATGGAGATCGTTCTGCTGGACGATGCGTCGACGGATGGGAGTGCCGATTTGTTGCGGGATTTTGCTGCCAAAGATCACCGGGCTCGTTTGTTGGCCCAGCGGGAGAACTCAGGCTCTCCGTACCGACAGTGGGAACGAGGTTTGGCAGCGGCGCGGGGCCGATTCATCTGGATTGCGGAGTCCGATGACCTGGCAGAACCTGGTCTGCTCAGATGCTTGCTGGATCCTCTTCTGCGGGACGATTGCTTAGTGCTCGCATTCTGCGAATCCAAGCGAATTGATCATAACGGAAATGAACTTGGTTTGATGCGGGACTTCCATATCCCGGCGGCAGAACGCCGGAAATGGGAAGGCGATCACAAGTGGGGTGGGCGGGAGTTTTGTCTTGGTCCGATGCTGTGGCGGAACGCGATTCCCAACGCAAGCGCGGTGGTCTTTCGAGCGGAAGCCGCACCGTTTCCGATCAACCCGCTTGGTCTCAGGTTGGCGGCCGACTGGTGGTTTTGGGCCCGGATGGTCTATGGAGCGCATCTCCACTATCAAGCTCATCCGTTGAACCGATTCCGGTGGCATGAGGAAACTGTCCGATCAAGCACAACGCCATCGAGGTTTCTTTGGGAGGCCTCGCGGGTGCGGTTGGCGATATTGGAAAAATTCGACGCGGGGATCACTGCACGACATCAGGTGTCGAGTCGGGCCCGGCATGATCTGATTGGAGTGTGTCACGACTTGGATTTGGCGGAGCGCATTTTTGAGATCATCCGCTGGACACCAATTTGGTCGAGGCATATCCGTCAGCAGCCACGTTTGTGGTTGAAGAAAATGGTGAAGATTCTGGCGGGTTGGGGGAATGGATGAAGGTTTTGTTGGTCAGCACGTATGAACAGATTGGGGGTGCCGCAACGGCCTGCCAGAGACTGCATCGGGCGTTGTCAGCGCAAGGAGTTGCTTCGGAACTATTGGTTCGCCACCGGCAGTCTGAAGATCGCGGGGTGACGGTTTTTCGAACTTCGGAAAAGTCGCTCGCCCGGTTGGGGAGACGATGGAGGCGGCGACTCGCTGAGAGCCAAATTTCGGGAGCACGAAAACCAGATTATTTTAGCGGGGACCTAGCGGATTACGCACCTGAGATCTTCCATCAAAGGCGGCCTGATTTGGTTCATCTTCATTGGATCCATCGTTTCCTTGATCTTGGTCTTGTGTTGCGCACTGCTGCTGACCGGAGAATCCCAATCGTGTGGACGCTGCACGATTTTCGTCCGTTGACGGGAGGATGCCATTTTCCTGGAGCCTGCAATCGGTTCATGGTCCGATGCGGAAAGTGTCCTGAGTTGAGTTCGACAAAGGAGTTGGATCCGACACGGCGGAGTTGGGAACGGATCCATCAAGCGGTGGCCGCATGCCGCCCTTATCTGGTCGCTCCGAGTCGCTGGCTGGCCTCCCAGATTCAAAAGACCCCGGACTTCGGCGGTTGTCCAGTCCGGGTAATTCCGTATGGATTGGATACAGAAACCTTTCGACCCCGAGACAAAGGGGCATGCCGTGAGGTTCTTGGATTGCCGCCGAATCGGACCATTGTGCTTTACATCGCCGACCGGCCGGATGATCCGCGCAAGGGCGGCGACTTGCTGATGGAAGCACTGATGGCGATCCCAAAGGAAACGAGGCCTCTGTTGCTAACGTGCGGACGGCGGGCACCCGAGGTCCCCTCCGGGATTGAGTCGTTTCACGCTGGACATGAAACCAGTGCCCGCTGGCTGTCGGTCATTTATGGTGCAAGCGATCTCGTCGCTTTGCCGTCCCGGGAGGATAACTTTCCCCAAACGGGTTTGGAGGCAATGGCCTGCGGGCGGGCCTTGGTCGGCTTCAGGATCGGAGGAATCCCGGATATGATTGAAGAGGGGGAGCAGGGATTTCTGGCAGAACCTGGGAATGCGCAATCTCTGCGACAAGCGTTGGAACGTGTCTTACAGCAGCCGGAGATGATGTGGCGTTTGGGAGTGGCTGCGCGGGCGAAAGCGGAAGCAAACTACTCGCTGGCAGCGAGCGCACGAGCGCATCTTACATTATACCGGGAAATGCTCGGACGTTAGAATGATCCCGCGTTTGTGCCGTTGGTTAGGCAGAACCGCCAATCGTGTGCTGGGACCGATGGGCCTGGTTTTGCTGAGAACGGAAAGCCCCCCAGATCCGATGGCTGAAATGTTAGGAAAGCTCAAAGGCGTCATCGCCCAACCCGCTTGTGTTATTGATTTGGGAGCAGCGCGGGGGGCATGGACCCGTGCTGCTCTGGAGTGCTTTCCAGGAGTTAAGGCACTGATGGTAGAGCCGCTGGTGGAACACGAAGCTATCTTGCGTGATCTTAGCCACCAATATCCCAGGGCAGTGTACGAACTGGCCGCGGTTGGCAGTGAGGAAGGAGTTGTAGACTTTCATGTTAGCGAAGACCTTGATGGCAGCGGGGTTTATGGATGTCATGAGACGCCCGTTCGGCAGGTGCCTTTAAGAAAACTCGATGACCTTGTGAGAGGTCACGGGATCGGCGGGCCGTACGTAATCAAGTTCGATACCCATGGCTATGAAGTTCCCATTCTCCAGGGGGGGAGAAAGACTTTGGCGGAAGCTTCGGCTATTATAATGGAATGCTACAATTTCAAGATTTCACCGACATCTTTATATTTTTGGGAAATGTGTCAGGAGATGGGAAGGTATGGTTTTCGTCCTTTTGATTATGTCGGGACAGTACGGCGCCCAACAGATCGGGCCTTATGGCAAATGGATATCATTTTCCTGCGCGCCGACAACAATGTGTTCAGACACCAGAGTTACCGTGTTTGCAGGGAGGATGCTTGATCGTGAATTCGCTGACCTTGAGCATCGTGACACCTAACTACAACTATGCTGAGACGCTCGAGCGCACCATCCGGTCAGTGTTGGAACCGGGCGCGGCCGGGTTGGAATACGTGGTGATTGATGGGGCCAGCACAGACGAAAGCCCGGAAATCATCAAAAAATACGAGGGAAGGCTTCAGTGGGAACAGGTGGCGAAAAACGGCGGTCAGTATCCCGCCATTATGCGAGGTTTTCAGCGATCCTCCGGTGAAATTATGGGTTGGTTAAACAGTGATGATGTGTATTACCCGTGGACGCTCCGGACTGTGCTGGAAATTTTCGGGCAATTTCCTGAGGTGGACTGGATCATGGGTGTGCCGGCCAAGGTTCAGGATGGCGCGGTGCATGAGGTGGGTTTGCTGCGCCCGTGGCCTCGATCCTGGATCCGGCTGGGTCTCTTTTCGGGTGGGCGTTTTGGGGTGGTTCAACAGGAGAGTTGTTTCTGGCGGCGGCG
>CALFVM010000084.1 GCA_937928665.1 uncultured Candidatus Methylacidiphilales bacterium | reverse complement strand
GGTCCAGATGCGGCGGAGGCAGGCACTCATGATCCCCCCTTTCCGGGAAGAACGGAGATGAAATAATCTTCAAGGCTCATGCGCGGTCGCCGGACCTCGGCACCGGTCATACCGGCGGCGGCCAGAGCGGCCCGGACTTTCTCCTCATCGCCCGGGACGGCCTGGGGCAGGGCGACTTCAACGGCGTCGGGAACGGTGAGCAGTTCGTCAAGGGGACCTTCCCGGAGTTTTTGGCCGAGGTAAAGGATGCCGACCCGGTCGGCGACTTCCTGGACCTGCTCAAGGAGGTGGGAGGAAAAGACAATGGTTTTGCCCCGCTGACGAAGGCCAAGGATGAGGTCACGGATTTGGCGGGAGCCGACGGGATCGACTCCGGCCGTCGGCTCGTCAAGGAAGAGCAAATCCGGATCGTGGAGCAATGCTTGGGCAAGGCCGATGCGCTGGAGCATCCCTTTCGAATAGGTCCGAAGAGGGCGGGTGGCACTGCGTTCGAGGCCGACCAGGGCGAGGAGTTCGGAGGCGCGGTCGCGGAGAGCGCGACCGGAGAGGTTGCAGAGTCCGCCGTAGTAGGTGAGGGCCTCGCGGCCGGAGAGGAAGGTGGGAAAATAGGGGTTTTCAGGAAGGAAACCGACGCGGCGACGGGCTTCCATGGTTCCAGCTGGGTATCCGAAAATTTCAATGCGGCCGGCGGTCGGCTTGATCAGGCCGAGCAGGAGTTTCATGGTGGTGCTTTTACCGGACCCGTTAGGACCGAGGAGGCCGTAAACTTCGCCCGGTTTGACCCGGAGGTTGAGCTGGTCGAGGGCGAGGAGTCTGCCCCGACGCCAGTTGAGCTTAAACGTTTTGGTGAGGCCTTCTGCTTCAACGGCGGGAGGAGGGCCGGGGTTGGGATTCTCCGATGCCATAGCCCAGAAAGATTACTGAATAGAAAAACCGCGCGCAACCCCCACGCCGTTGGGGACCTTTGCGGTCAGGGTTTTCGTTTCGGGTTGGGCTGCTTGAACCGTTGTTCAAGTGCTTTGCGGCGCTTCCGTTTTTCGGCGGCCTGCGCTTTGAGTTCGTCCAGGGTGGGCATCGGTTTCTTGGAATTAATGTAAATCTGCAGGACGGAGAGAAGGTTCTGGACCGTCCAATACAGCGAGAGGGCCGCGGCAAAGTTATAGCAGAAGAGGAGAAAGATCAGGGGCATGAACTTGATGATCTTCTGGGCCGGGTTATTCACCCCACTGGGTTGCGGGGTAACGTGCATGCTCCAATACATGGTGGCAGCCATGATGAGGGGCATCGGGTTGAGCTTGACGTTGATGCCGAGGAAAGGGAACTGAAAGACCGTGTCCGGCATGGAAAGATCCCCAATCCAGAGGAAGCTGGCGTGGCGGAGTTCGATGGAACTGAGAAGCATGTAGTAGAAGCCAAGAAAGAGTGGCATTTGCAGCAGCAGCGGGAGACAACCACCCAGCGGATTGAGCCCGTAGTTCTGGTAGAGCTTCATCATCTCCTCATTCATCTTCTGAGGATTGTCCTTATACTTGGTCTGCAGCTCCTGAAGCACCGGAGCAACCACCTGCATCCGTTTCATCGCCATGTTGGCCTTGGACTGGAGCGGCCAAAGCAGAAGCTTGAGGAAGATGGTCAGGACGACAATGGAGAGGCCGTAGTTACCGACAAAGTCATTGATAAAGTTGAGACACATCAGCATGGGACGGCTGATGAACGCCATGAAGCCGAATTCCATCGCCTGGTCCATCCGGAAGGGCATGGCCCGGAGTTCCCGGTCCTCCTTCGGCCCCGTGTAAAGAACAAAGGTATGAGCGATTTCCTGACCCGGATTGATGCGGAACCCGCGAAACAGGGCAATGGCATCAACCCCATCTGGAACAGGCTCATTCGGAATCTGGAGGGCGGGCAGAAGCTGGCGGGTGACCAACGCGCCTTCGATCGGTTCCGTTTCGGAGGCGAGGATGATGACGAAGAACTGGTCCTTTACCGCAACCCAGCGGAGAGGGTCACCGGAGGAGCTGCGGATTTCAGACTTTGGCCGACTGAAGGTGATTCCGAGCAATCCAAAACCGTCAAAGGCGGTGATCGACTCAGATTTGTAGCTGCCAGTGATATCGCTCCAGGCACCGCGAATGTAGGTCCGTTCTCCTGGGCTAAGATGGACAGAGGTGGCCAGGCCAACATGGAGTTCGAAGTCAGGCAGAAGGAATGGCTCAGACTCTTCGGCGGCGCGAAGGGTTTGGATGACGGGCGTCAGGAAATTTTCCGGACGGCGGAAGGTGCGAATGAGTTCAACACCCTGTCCGATGGCTTTGCGGAAGGTGACCTGTTCCGGGGTGGCTTCGACCAGTTCGAACTCGACCACATCATGGGTGAACCAGCCGACCAGGTTGAAGATCGGAATGTCCGAGCCCCGGTTCAACTCGACCGGTGCCGTTCCTTCCCCCCGGTGACCTTTGAGAATGGCCCGCCGAATGCCACCCCCATGGGAGGTCAGCTCCAATCGGAGGGCGTCGTTCTCCAGGACGGCAATCTGCTCAGCTCCAAGGTCGGACGGAGTTAGGATACGCGGAACAATCGGAGCTACCGGGGTCGGGCTGCGGGGTGTGAGCTCCGGTCGCAGACGGGCGGAGGGTGACTCCGCGATGCTGGGAGGTGCGGGATCGATGGGGCTCTCTGCGCCAGGCGTAGGCGGCAGTGGAGGCGGGTAAAAATGCTGGACAAGGGGCTGGTAGGCGAGGAGCAGCAGGAAACAGACGCCGATAACGATCCAACTGGTGCGGTCCATAAAGATTTAGCGTTCAGGCAGGGAGATTTTTTGCCAGGAAGCACCAGGCACGGGGTCATAACCCCAGCCTCCCCAAGGATGGCAACGTCCCAGTCGGCGCGCGATAAGGGACAGACCGCGGAGAACTCCGTGGGTGCGGAGGGCATCGACAGCGTAGTGCGAGCAGGTTGGGGTAAACCGGCAACAGGACCCGCCCGCAGCCGCCTTGAAAGGGTAGCTGGCGACCTGGTAAATCCGGATGAGTGATATGAGAAGAGAGCGCATGGATGCAATCCGGCGGCACGCTAGCGAGCTGCCGAAAGTTTCCTAGCCCGAAAATCGGGAATCAGACGGGCCAAGCTTCCACCGAGTCCGGGCCGACTCAGGAACGCACTCAGTGGATGGAAGTAAATTGGCTCTAACGCAAAGCCGCAGGAAGTCACGGGCAAGCTCCGCAAAAGTGGCGGTGGCTGCCGGGCGGGAGGCGATCCAGACGGTGGCACTGCCCGGGGGGAACTGGGCCCGCACATGGCGATAAAGTTCGCGGAGTCGTCTGCGGATGCGGTTTCGAGTCACGGCACCTCCCACAGCTTTTGGGATAATGAACGCCGCGAGGGTGCCAGAGGGCCAGTCGACGGTCCAATTCAGCGAGATGGCGGCCGCACGAACACGCTTGCCGCGGGCTTTGATCGCCGCGAAATCATGGCGTCGGCGCAGAATGTGCTCCCGGCCGAGGCGCAGATCAGGCTTCGGTGTGGCGTGCAAACCGGCGTTCGGTCCCCTTGGGAGTCAACCGCTTACGGCCTTTTGCCCGGCGCCGGGCGAGGAGCGCACGGCCATTCTTTGTGCGGGAACGGGCCAGAAAGCCAAACTGCCGCTTGCGGCGGCGCAGGGAGGGGCGATAGGTGGGTTTCATCGTCTGAGTGTCCTTTGATTACAAATCGGATCGTGGAGATTAGCAACGGGCGGGGGAGTGTCAACATCTCTCGGTCAGGTTTTGCCTCGAGCCGGCTCGCCGGCCTGCTTCGAGTGATTCCGCAGGGAGCTGGTGGACCCGATAACCAGCCTCGATTTTCTTGAGATAGCAATTCCCCGGCTCGCGCGGATTGTTCCAATGGTCGTCTATGTAGACCATGGCTTCTTTGGGTAATCCGGAGAACAGGGTGACGATCTTTTGTTCCTCGCGGTAAAGATTCGAGGCAACACCTTCAAAGCGATCGAGTTCAATTGCGTCTTCCCGGCTGAGTTCGTAAACGACACCGTAGACCGTGTTGTTTTTTGCGGGACGAATGGTGGCATAGCCGCGATTTGAAAAGAGAAGCTGATGGTCGGCTAACGTGGCGCGGTCAATCTTCTGTGAGCTAGGGCATCTCATCTTGAACTGGTCAGGGTCCAGGTTGGAGCCGTAGGCAAAGTACAAAATACCCATGGGTTGGTTTATCGTTTTTGGCTGCGGGGATCAAACTTATCCCGGAGGGCGTCGCCGATGAAGTTGAGGGCGAGGAGGGTGGAGGCCATGAAGAGGGCGGGGCCGACGAGGAGCCACCAGGCGATGCGGACGGGGTTGATCATGGAGGCGCCGTCGGAGAGGAGGGTGCCCCAACTGGATTGCGGTGCCTGGACGCCAAGGCCCAGGAAGCTGAGGAAGGATTCTTCCAAGATGACGGCGGGAATGGTGAGGGTGAGATAGACGATGATGAGGCCGCGGAGGTTGGGGAGGAGATGGAGGAGGATGATGCGGAGCGGGCTCTGGCCCATGGCGCGGGAGGCTTGGACGAAGGTCTGTTCTTTGAGGCTGAGAACCTGGCCACGGATGATGCGGGCCATGGTGAGCCATTCGACGAGGCCGAGGCCAAGGAAGAGGACGATAAGGCGGGAATGGGGGATGAGGGGAGCCCAGCCGATTTTTTCGAGGAGGCCTTTGATTTGTCCGTCGAAGACGCCGATAAGGAGGATGACAATGATGAGGCGGGGCAGGGAGTAGAGGATATCGACGATGCGCATCATGATGTCGTCAAGGCGACCGCCGACGTAGCCGCTGATCATGCCGTAGGCGGTCCCGACGACGAGGCTGACGAGGGAGCCGACGAGGCCGACGAGGAGGGAGATGCGTGCGCCGTAGAGGACGCGGGTGAGGACATCGCGTCCGTGGAGATCGGTGCCGAGCCAATGATGCCAGGAGGGGGGGGCGAACTGATTGGGGGT
>CALFVM010000083.1 GCA_937928665.1 uncultured Candidatus Methylacidiphilales bacterium | reverse complement strand
CTGGCGTCCTCGGCGGCGCCATGGCCGAGGCCCTTGCTGCTGCGGGAGCCCGTGTCATTATCATGGGCCGCAACGAAGAACGGGCCCAGACCCGTGCGGATGCCATCCGGGCCGCCGGAGGCCGGGCGGAAGTCTGTCTGGCTGACGCGACCTCGCGGGAATCCCTGACCGCTGCGGCGGACCAGATTGTAACCGATTTCGGCACCCCGACGGTCCTTCTTAACGGGGCCGGGGGCAACGATCCGAAGGTCACCGTCACACCGGACCACCCCATTGAGGCGATTAAGGCCGAGGATTGGCGGGCGAACTTTGACCTCAATCTGGTCGGCGGCATTTTGCTGCCTTGCCAGGTGTTCGGCCCACGGATGGTTGCGGCCAGGAAAGGCAGCATCATCAATATCGCCTCCGTCTCCGCCCACATTCCGCTCTCCCGGGTCGCTGCCTACTCGGCAGCCAAAGCGGCTGTGCTCAACCTGACCCAGTTCCTTTCCCGTGAATGGGCACCCTTTCAGGTCAGGGTCAATTCGATTACACCCGGTTTTTTCCCGGCGGAACAAAACCGGCGGCTCCTGTTTAACGAAGACGGCACCCCGACCGCACGGGCTCAGGCCATTCTCGGCCATACGCCGATGGGGCGTTTTGGGCAGGCCCATGAACTGGGCGGCGCGGCCGTGTTTCTTGCCTCTTCGGCGGCCTCGGGGTTTGTCACCGGATCGGATATCCGGGTCGATGGCGGTTTTCTTAGCTTCACCCTA
The DNA here is from genome assembly GCA_937928665.1 of uncultured Candidatus Methylacidiphilales bacterium. GTDB lineage: Bacteria > Verrucomicrobiota > Verrucomicrobiia > Methylacidiphilales > CALFVM01 > CALFVM01. The sequence goes on along the minus strand of CALFVM010000083.1, from coordinate 9,401 downwards.
TGACACCTTTCCAAGCGTCCGTGATCGAAAGAGTGGCACCTGAAGGCAGGAGCCTGGGTGAAACTGACGTGCGCGAGGTCGTCGCGGCCGCTTGCCCGAGGGGATCCGCCGTCGGGCAAAAACTCCTGCTGATTGTGCCCGACCTCACGCGGACCGCCCCGGTTGGACTTTTGTTTAAGACTCTTTTCGACCAGGTCGGTGCGGAGGCAGCCGCCTTTGACGTCATCTTTGCCCTTGGCACCCATCCGCCGATGCCGTTGGAAGCGATGCTGCGTCGGCTCGACCTCACGCCCGAAGAAAAACGGGGCCGCTACGGCAAAGTCAACCTGATCAATCACGCCTGGGACGATCCCGGTGCCCTCGCTGAGGTGGGCACCATTTCCAGTGATGAAATCAATCGGCTCTCCGGTGGCTTGTTCTCCATGGACGTGCCCGTTCGGGTTAACCGCCATGCCCTCGCTTACGACCGGCTCATCATTGTGGGCCCCGTTTTCCCCCATGAAGTCGTTGGTTTTTCCGGAGGCAACAAATACCTCTTTCCCGGCATCAGCGGCCCCGAAGTCCTCAACTTCTTCCACTGGCTCGGCGCTGTTGTGACCAATGCCCGGATCATCGGCAATAAATGGACCCCTGTCCGCCGTGTGGTTGACCGGGCCGCCGCCCTTGTCCCGACACCCAAGCAGGCTTTCTGCATGGTGGTGGAAGGAGCCGAGTTTTGTGGGCTCTATGCCGGTTGTCCGGAGGAGGCATGGGAGCGCGCCAGCGATCTCTCAGCCCGTCTTCATATCACGGTCAAACCACGTCCCTTTCATACTATCCTCTCCTGTGCCCCGCTGATGTACGACGAGGTGTGGGTCGGCGGTAAATGCATGTACAAACTCGAACCGGTCCTGGCCGACGGCGGGGAACTCATCATCTACGCCCCGCACATCGAGCATGTGTCCGAGACCCACGGCAAGCTGATTGAAGAAATCGGGTATCATTGCCGCGATTATTTCCTCAATCAATGGGACCGGTTCAAAGATTATCCCTGGGGCGTGCTGGCCCATTCCACTCATGTTTACGGCCAGGGCACGTTTGAAAACGGCGTGGAAGTTCCCCGGGCTCAGGTGACTTTGGCCACTCGGATCCCGGAAGCCACCTGCCGAAAAATTAATCTTGGCTACCGCGACCCCGACACCATCCGGCCTGAGGACTTCGCCGGACGTGAGGACGAGGGCGTGCTCCTCGTTCCGAAAGCCGGGGAACGGCTCTTCCAGTTGGAAAACCCGCCTGAGTGGGCCCGGCTGCTGCCTTCGCTGTAAACGTGGAACAGTGTTGCGCCGATGGGATCAGTCCTGGCCTGCGAATGCTCAGCCCCCACCTGGATCCAGTGACCGCAATTCTTCCAGAGGTGGGCGGGCCGAAATCCCGCGGCCCAGCCACCATCCTAGGGCAATTGACACCGTGGCCGCGCCGAGGGCGAAAATCCCGAGCCAAAAAGGTGAAGGCCACGGATCAGACTTAAACACCCAAACGGCCAGAGCTGCATGGGCCGCCGAGGCCAACGTCATTCCCACCCCTCCGGCGATCAAACCGAGCACGCCGTGTTCTGCCACCCAAATACGTTCCACGGTGGCCCGATCCGCCCCGAGTGTCCGGAGCAGAACGCTCTCCCGCAGCCGGTCTTCGCGCCCGTTGGCGATCACCCCGGCCACCGCTCCGAGTCCGGCCGCGGCGGTGAACCAGGCTAGCCCCTCCACCACCCAGGCGATCTTTCCCAAAATCTCCCGAACCCGTTCTAAAACCAAGGCCAGGTCGATCGTCGATACGTTGGGGAAAGCCACCGCCAGAGATCGTTGCAGGGCTCCGGAACTGCTCCCCTCGGGAATGCGACCGCTGACCAGGAAAAACCCCGGGGCACCGTCCAAATCCCCAGGACGGAACACCATGAAAAAATTCAAATTAAACCGGCTCCAATCGACCTCACGCAGGCTGGTGATCCGCGCCCGAAGCGGCCGCCCGACCACGTCGAGATCGAGCCAATCCCCTACTCCTACGCCGAGATCGCCCGCCAATTCGCGCTCGAGAGAGACGGCGATATCGTCCAGGCCAACCTCCACCTCGTCCCACCACGGGCCAGTGAGCAACCGCTCCGAATCGTTCAAACCCGCCCGATAACTGGATCGGAACTCCCGTTGGAATATCCATTTTGGTACCGACCCGGCCTTTTCCAAATCCCGGGCCGACACGCCATTGACTGCCGTGATTCGCATGGTCACCACCGGGGCGGAGTCGAGCACTGTGCTGCCCCCCGCCGTCATCGCGGCTTTCACCCCATCCACCTGATCGGGTTGCACATCGACCAGATACAGGTTGGGACTTTCCGGGTCCCGTGCCACTTCAATCCGGGCCAGAAGCGAATCGCGCGTGAGCATCACCAAGCCCAATAGAAACGTGGCCGATCCGAGTGCCAAAACAAACAACGTCGCCTGGTTACCAGGCCGGAAAATACTCGCCACACCCTGGCGCAACCAAAATGGCCACCCTGGACGGACCAGCCATCGGGCGAGCTTTCCCGCCAGGGCGGCCGCCGCCGTAAGAACCCCGAACGCCAGAGCCAGCCCCGCCGTCATGCCCGCCGCCCGCACGGCCCCGATCTCCCCGGCCCGAAGCACACCCCACACCGCCAGCGCCCCGAGAACACTAACCACAAGCACCCCCCGCACCTTGGCGGGTCGTCCCCCGGCCTCCCCTGGTTCGCGCAAGGCCCGCGATGGTGTCGCCTGCCGGAGCCCGAGTAGGGGTAGGGCCGAAAAGGACGCGCAAACGCCGAACCCGGTGGCTCCGGTCGCCGCCAGCACACCCGGCGACGGCCAAAAAGCCAGTTCAAAGGGCACCAGACCCCCCGCCCACCACACCGCCATCGCATGGAGGCTGGCTCCAAGTGCAACTCCCGTGATGGCACCCGCCAGGCCGAGAACTCCCGCCTGAACCGCCAGTACGCCGAAGGCCGCCCGGGCCGGGCAACCGAGACATCGCAGGACAGCCACCGCTCCAATCCGTCTCCGGACGTGAGCTTCGATGGCACCGGCCACCCCGATTGCGCCCAACACCAGGGCGGCCACGGCGATCAAGGCAAGGAACTGCTGGAAACGTTCAAAGGCTCCCCCCAGTTGGTCCCGCCGGTCTTCGGCCCGCTGCACCTGCCAGCCAGAAGACTCCGCCACCTGCCGGATTGCCTCCACCCGCTCCACGCCCGGAGCCTGGATGTGCCGGTGGTGGAAGACCAGGCTGGTCGATTCCAGCAGACCCGTCCGCGCCAGAGCCGATTCCGCCACGATCAGTTCCGGCGCAAAGGCACTAAACCGGCTGCTCCGGGGCAACGGCTTACGGATGACCCCGGAAATTTCGAAGGCCTCGTTCCCCAGCCGCACGGTGTCGCCCACCGCCGCGCCAAACCGGTCCAATAACGCCGACTCCAGGACGACGCCCTCCCCGTTCATGGCCCGCGCCCACGCGTTGGGCGGTTCGGTTTCTACCGTCCCGTAGAACGGGTAAGTTCCCTCCAGAGCGCGCACCTGCACCAGGCCCGCCCCGTCCCCGATCAGCAGCATGGAAGAGAAACTCGTCTCTCGCGCCACTGCATCGGCCAGCACCCGAAACGCCGCCTCCTGCCCCTCGGAAAATCCCGTCCGGGAGGTGATTTGCACATCTGATCCGAGGAGCGCGTTGGCTTCACGTTCCACTGCCTTTCTGACCGTGCCATGGAGGCCGTGGAGCGCAGCCAGGGCGGCCACACCGAGGGAAACCGAGGCAGCGACCCCGAACAGACGGCGGCGTTGGCTCCGGCTGTCTCTCCACGCCATCCTGAGAATCCAAACAAGTCCCGGCATCCCCCTTGTTTACACGAAACTTCTGGGAGTGCGATGAGCGGCTCCATGCAAAGCGACCACCTGTTCCCGGGTTTCCGTCGCCAATTGTTTTCGGTCAAATGTCCCCCCCAGTGGTGCACCCCAGACAAAACGGGCCCGAAGGCCACGATGGTTCAAAAGCCGGCAGAGATGGGGCATGAGCGTCATGTCGCCCCAGTAGGCCACATCCTTGGCCACCGTGCCTCCTTCGATCTGGTAGGTAATCGCCGCCGGAACCACCGTGGCTCCGGCCTCCACCGCTGCCGCGAACAAGGCCGGGCGGAAAGGGAGCACGCCCGATCCGTCCGAGCTGGTGCCTTCCGGGAAAACGACCAAACGGTCACCCGCTGCCAGACGTTCCCGCATCGCCACCGCCATGTCTCGCGTGGCCGTCCGGCTTTCCCTCTTAAGAAACAGGCTGCCCCCGGCCATCGCCAGCCAGCCAAAAAGTGGCCAATCACGAACCTCGGCCTTCGAGATAAAGGCGCAGGGGAAATGGGCGGCAATCACCAGGATATCGAGGTAACTGATGTGATTGGAGGTGATCAACCCATCCGGAAGCCGCCCGGATGGTGGCGGGTCCAGTTCAATCCGAAGATAACGACACAATCGCGCCCCGCTCTCGTGCACCCAGGCAGCCCGCATGCGGGCGAGGTCCGCAGGCCGCGTCCCCAACCGGGCCATCCCGAACCGGAAAAGAAGATGAAAACAAAGCAGGACAAGCCCGGCCAAACGCCATGCGGCCATCACAGAAAACGATGGGCACCCGGAGCCAGATCGCGCAAGTCGAGAAAGGTCAGGAAATCAATCGTCTTGAACTGGCGGTCCAAGGCGGGCTCTCCGCAAATTTTCGCCCCCACCCCGAGGTAGGCTGAAAGCAGACGCGGCGCGGGCGTGGCGGGATCTCCAGGCTCGGTCATGGGGCAGGCGAACGCGGGCAGCGGCAGGGTCCGCCAGGCCGGTGCCACCAGATGATTCACGGCCAGCCGACGGAACACCGCAGCGGCTTCTGCCGGGTCTTGGGAGGTTAGCGAGCTGCACCCGATCAAATACCGGCCACCCCGCTCGCGGGCATATTCCGCGATCGCCCGCCAAAGCCGCGCGATCACTGCCATCGACCGGTGATCCCGATGAACACAGGCCCGCCCTAGCTCAACCAACTCAGCTCGAATCGGCTCAAACGGGCGGAAATCAAACTCCTGCTCGCTGTAATACCCGAGCTTGGCCGCCGCCTGCGTTCCTGTCTGGAGTCGGTAGGTTCCGACCAGTTCCCCCGTTGGACCGTGCTCCACCAGGAGATGATCGCAGGCCTCGTCGAACGGGTCGATGTCCAGTCCGGTGGCAAAGGACGATTCCAAACCCTCATGCAGTTCGAGGTTAAAAATTTCAAATCGCAGCCGCTGTGCCCGGCGCACGTCCTCGGGCGACGATGCCAAGCGGACCCGGTAGCCCGTGCTTCGGGTCGGCGGCGAAAGAAGGGGGATAACTGCCATGCCGGAAGGAAAGTTTGGCCCTTGGATTGCGACGTCCGTGTGACCGTTGAACGACAACCGTGTTTCATGTGCGTCCGCACCATTTTCTTCCCTCCCCGCCCCGTGCCCGGTAGGCTCCCGCCCGATGAAAGCCGACATCTTCGCCGGAGCCGCCCTCTTTTCCGTTCCAGAACCCGGCAGCCACGATGATCTCGATATTGACCCCATGGTCATTGAAAGCCTGATCCTCAAACTCTTGGCTGCCCGGAACTCCATGGTGGCGGGGGAAATCGCCGCTGAGCTGCGCCTGCCCTACTTCAATATCGTCGAGCCTGTCCTGGATCTCCTGCGCGAGACCCGATTGATCGAGGTCACCCGCGGCGATCTCCAATCCATCTCCTACATCTACGCCATCTCCGGTGCCGGGCGTGAGCGTGCCCAGCTCTTCATTGAGCAGTCCGCCTACGTCGGCCCCGCCCCGGTTTCCCTCGCCAGCTACATCCGCGCCGTCCGCGCCCAGACCATCCGGAATATTCAGGTCAATCAAAAGCGCCTCACTGCCGCCTTCGAGGGGTTGATTTTTGACCACTCGATCCTCACCCAAATCGGGCCCGCCGCCAACTCCGGCCAATCCATCTTCCTCTACGGTCCCCCCGGCAACGGGAAGACCTCCATCTCCGAACGCATTGTCGAAGCTTTTGGCGGTAACATCTTCATCCCCCACTGCGTCGAGGTCAACGGCGCCATCATCCGTCTTTATGACGAGTTCAACCACCGGCCGGTCACTCCCGGCGAAGACGTCCGGTTGGATCAGAAGTTCGACCAGCGCTGGGTCCTGATCAAACGCCCCGTCATCATCGTCGGGGGGGAACTGTCCATGACTTCACTTGACCTCATCTGGAACAGTGAATCCCGCTATTACGAAGCACCCTTCCAGATGAAAGCCAATGGCGGCGCGTTCATGATCGATGACTTCGGGCGCCAGCGCATGGACCCGAAAGAACTCCTCAACCGCTGGATTGTTCCGCTGGAAAAACGGGTCGACTTCCTCACGCTTCACACCGGCGTCAAGGTCGAAATCCCCTTTGACCAGCTCATCGTCTTTTCCACCAATCTCGATCCCAAAGACCTGGTCGACGAGGCCTTCCTCCGTCGGATCCGCTACAAAATTCCCATCTCCAATCCCTCCGAGGCCAACTTTAAAAAAATCTGGGAAATCATGTCCAAAATCAAAGGAGTCCCCTACTCCGACGAAGTTGTGGACTACTTCATCCGCAAACACATGAAACCCGCCCGCCGTCCTTTCCGCGGCTGTCTGCCCCGGGACATCCTCGACCTCGTCGTCGATTCCTGTCGCTACGCCCAAATCCCCGTCACCATCACCCCCAAACTCCTCGACGAAGCCGCCGAAGCTTACTTCGTCCGCCTCGAAGACCGGCTCCAGAACGAGGAACCCTGACCCCGTGCAGGAAATCAAAGACACCCGCCGCGCCCAGGTCCGCATCGGCTATGACGGCCGCGTCGTGAAAATCTTCAAAGGATTCCAGGCCAAGGAACGTTTCGACAACGAACTCCTGGTTCTTCGCTACCTGGCCAAACAAAACTGCCCCTTCGTCCCCCAGGTCCTCGAAGCCGACCCTGAACGCCTTCTCCTCGTCACCACCAACTGCGGCCAGCGCGTGCAAAACCTCCGCCCCGAAAAAGTCCGCCAGCTTTTCGCCGAACTCGAACAATACGGCGTCCGTCATGAAGACCGCGCCGACCGCAACATCACCTACCGCCAAACCGACGGACGCTTCTGTGTGATCGACTTCGAATACGCCACCCTCCTTAACGTTCCCGGCCATCGCTCCCCCCAACCCATGGGCGAGGAGCACGCCCCGTCCCCTTCCCATGCCTCCCCCAGCACCTAACCCACCTCTCCAGCTCCGTTGGACCGGCGGCACCCACGTCGGCAAGTTCCGCCAAAACAACGAGGACGCCTTCCTCGCCCTCACCTTCAATGCCCGGGATGTCCACTTCCTTGGCAAAATCGGTGAGGCACCCCTCGCTACCGACGACTTTATCTTCGCCGTCAGCGATGGCATGGGCGGTGCCCAGGCCGGCGAGTTTGCCTCCCGCATCACCGTCGACAAGCTCACCAAACTCATGCCCCGCGCCTACCGGAGCGGACTGGCCGGCATTGAAGCCGGCTTCACCGACCTGTTTCAGGAACTCTTCAGCGAAATCCACCGCGCCCTTATCTACCTCGGCGAAACCTACGAGGAATGCCGCGGCATGGGCGCCACCCTCAGCCTCGCCTGGTTCACCCCCGGCTGGATGTACTTCGCCCATATCGGCGACAGCCGCATCTACTACCTCCCCGCTGCCGGGGGCATCAAACAGCTCACCCACGACCATTCCCACGTCGGCTGGCTCTTTCGCACCGGGCGGATCAACGAGCGCGAAGCCCGGACCCATCCGCGCCGCAACTCTCTCCAAATGGCACTCGGCTCCGGCCACCAATTCATCGATCCCCACCTCGGCTCCGTCGGGCTCGAACCTGGCGACAACTTCCTCCTCTGCTCCGACGGCCTGACCGATGGACTCTGGGACAAAAACATCCTCCAGCTCCTCCGCGATCCCACCCCCGCCGAGGCCCTCATCCCCCCCGCCCAACGGCTCCTTGAGGCCGCCCTTGACCGTTCCGGCAAAGACAACATCACCGCTGTCATGGTCGAAGTCAGCGAAACCGGATCAACCCCTCCCCCGGAAGGCACCGCATCCTGACGCATCCCAGCCGTCAACCCCGCCATCTCCCTCAGCAACCCGCCGAACCGCTCGATAACCCCTCCACCCGACAGCCGCGCGCCTCCGTGCCCACCTCATTCCCTCCCTCACCAACCTCCAACACATCACCCTTACCAAAACAACATCAATCTTGGCACGCCTACACCGTCACGTGACGGTTAGAGCGTGCTTGCTAACTATTTAGTAAAGTGAAGGGTAGGCAAGGGGTGGGGCGTTGACGAGGGAGGTAAGAGGGGTGGGCGTGGGGTCGGAGTTGGCTTTGTTTTTTTTCTGGTTTCGCTCGGTCGAAAGGCTGCTATGGACGGTCGATGGAGATTCCGGGCGATCTGCGCCGACCGAGGCTGGTGTTGGTGGATGGCAGTTACTATGCGTTCCGGAGTTTTTTCGCGATTCGAAGTCTGACTGGGCCGGATGGTCGGCCGGTGAATGCGCTGTTTGGGATGATCAAGGCGCTGAAGCGGATGGTGGCTGAGTTGGCACCGACCCATGCAGCGGTGGCGTTTGATGTCGGTTTGCCCGCGGCGCGGATGGCACTGCAGGCTGATTACAAGGCCAACCGGGCGGAGACGCCGCCGGATTTGGAGGCGCAGTTGCCCTTGATCCGCCAGACCGTGCCGCTGCTGGGGTTTCATGCGCTGGTCAGCGAAGGGGAGGAGGCTGATGATTTGATGGCGAGTTATGCGCGGGCGGCTGGGGCGGCGGGCTGGGAAACGATCCTGGCGACCAATGACAAGGATCTTATGCAGTTGGTGGACGGATCTTGCCGGGTCTATCAGCCGGGCAAGGAGAGCTTCGCGCTGCTGGGACCGACGGAGGTGGAAGCCAAATGGGGTGTTCCGCCAAAAAGGATCGGCGACCTGCTGGCACTGACGGGCGATAGCACAGATAACATTCCGGGCGTGCCGGGTGTGGGGCCGAAGACGGCGGCGAAGTGGCTGCGGGATCACGGAACTCTGGATGCGCTCCTGGCCGACCCGGACCGGCTGCCGCCCGGGAAACTCCGGGAGGCGTTTCTATCCGCCCGGCCCTTGATTGAGACGAATCGGAAGATGGTGTCGCTGCGGGAGCGGTTGGTTCTTCCGGTGCCGCTGGAGGCGTTGGCGATGGTGCCGGATTGGGCCGGACAGGCGGAGCTTTTTGGCTTGTTAAATTTCCGTTCGTTCCTCAAGGAAGCTGAAGCCGCTTTGGGCGGTCCGGCGACGGGGAAGAAGGACCTTTCGCATCCACCCTCAACCCAAACCGAACT
>CALFVM010000082.1 GCA_937928665.1 uncultured Candidatus Methylacidiphilales bacterium | reverse complement strand
GACGCCGAACCTGATATTCTTAATCACAACGTCGAAACCGTCCCACGCCTTCACAAGCTGGTCCGTCCCCAGGCCAAATATGAGCGGAGCCTCGAACTGCTCGAACGCGCCCGGGCCGATGGATTCGTCACCAAAACCGGCCTGATGCTTGGCATCGGCGAGTGGAAGGAAGAGATCGATTCGGTTTTGCGCGACCTTGCCGCGTTGCACACCGACATCCTCACCCTCGGCCAATACCTCCGCCCCACCCCGGCTCATCTGCCGGTCCACCGCTGGGTCGATCCGGCTGAGTTTGCCGAGTGGAAACGTCGCGCCTTGGAACTTGGCTTCGGAGCGGTCGAAAGCGGCCCCTTGGTCCGCAGTTCCTACCACGCTGACGAACAGTCTGACCCGCTCGGCCCGGTCCTCTCCCGGCGCCGTGACCAAAAACTTGCGGCCGCTGCCGCCTGAGCGGTTTCGCTTTCCCTCCCGCCCAGCCCGACTATGTTTATCGGCCTATGTCCGATTTCCAAATCGCTGTTATCGGCGGTGGGCCGGCCGGTTACGTCGCCGCCATCCGCGCTGCCCAACTTGGTTTCTCCACCGTCTGCATCGAAAAGTCCCCCACCCTCGGCGGCACCTGCCTCAATGTGGGCTGCATTCCGTCGAAAGCCCTTCTCGCCTCCAGCGAACACTTTCATATGGCCGGGCATCGCTTCCGGGAGCACGGCATTCTGACCGGAGAACTCAGGCTCGATCTTGGCACCATGATGAAGCGGAAGGACGGCGTCGTATCCCGGCTGACCAAGGGCATCGATTTCCTGTTCAAGAAAAACAAAATCGAGCGGAAACTCGGAACCGCCAGGCTTCTCGACGGACGGACGATTGAAATCACCGCGCCCGACACCCGGCAAACCCTCACGGCCGATCACATCATCCTGGCCGCCGGATCCGTTCCTGTCGAACTCCCCTTCATGAAGTTCGATGGAAAACAGATCGTCGACAGCACCGGAGCACTCGCTTTCGATCAAGTTCCCGAAACCCTCCTTGTCATCGGTGCCGGCGCCATCGGCCTTGAACTCGGATCTGTTTGGGCAAGGCTTGGTGCCAAAGTCACGGTCCTCGAATTCCTCCCTCGCGTCGCCGCCGGGATGGACCCGGATGTTTCGGCCACCCTGCAGAAAACCTTCGAACGCCAAGGCTTGATCTTCCACCTCAGCACCAAAGTGCAAGCGGCCAAGTCCGGCAAAAATGGGGTCACCGTCACCGCAGTCAAAGAAGCTGTCGAACACACCTTCAACGCCGAAAAAGTTCTTGTCGCCGTCGGCCGCCGACCCTGCACCGAAGACCTCGGATTGGATCGGGCCGGAATCACTCTGACCGACAAAGGCCGGGTCAAAATTGACGAGCATTGGCGAACCAGCGCACCCAACATCTACGCCATTGGCGACCTGGTCGGCGGCCCGATGCTGGCACATAAAGCCGAGGATGAAGGCGTGGCCGTGGCCGAGGTCATCGCCGGAAAGCCTGGCCATGTCAACTACGCCTGTATCCCCAACGTCATCTACACCTCTCCGGAAGCTGCCTCCGTCGGAGCCACCGAGGAAGCACTCAAAGCCGAAGGCACACCGTATCGGGTCGCCAAGTTCAACTTCAACACCAACGGACGTGCCCTTGCCGCCGACACCGCCGAAGGTTTCGTCAAACTGCTCGCCCATGAAAAAAACGACCGTCTGCTCGGCGCCCACATTGTCGCCTCCAACGCCTCTGAATTGATCGCGGAAGCCGTTCTGCTCATGGAGTTCGGCGGAAGTGCCGAGGACCTAGCCCGGACTGTTCACGCTCACCCGACCATGTCCGAGGGATTGAAAGAAGCCGCCCTCGGAATCGATGGCCGGATGATCCACGGCTAAGTTCTTGGCCCAACCTTTTCAACACCGCCCTAACCCCGACACCTCCGTTCACCCCTAACCTCACTTCAGACCGCAACACCCTGGTCAGTATCCATTCAAACTCCGCATGGACCGCAAAAATTTTTAAGCTGATAACCGCTTACAGCTTGCCAACCCGGACCCGTAACCCAACCTTCCCATTCATGGCCACCTCACTCGTGCTCGTCGTCCTTCTCGGCCTCTTTGGCCTGGTCCTGCTCGTCGCGCTCATCACGGTGATCTGGGGTGTCGGAGTCTACAACCGCTTCGTCGAACTCCGCAACCGCTACCAGAACGCCTTCTCCCAGATCGACGTCCAACTCAAGCGTCGTTACGACCTCATTCCCAATTTGGTCGAAATCGCCAAAGGGTATCTCAAGCACGAACGCGAGACCCTTGAGGCCGTCATCGCGGCCCGCAACCAGGCCGCTGCCGCCTCGCAACGTGTCGGCGGCAATGCCTCCGACGCCGCCGCCATGCAGGGGCTCATGACCGCCGAGTCCGGCCTAACCGGCGCCCTCGGTCGCCTTTTCGCGGTCGTCGAAGCCTACCCCGACCTGAAAGCCAACCAGAACATGATGCAACTCTCCGAAGAGATGACCTCCACCGAAAACAAAATCTCTTTTGCCCGGCAGGCTTACAATGACGCCGTCATGGTTTACAACACCGCTATCGAAGTTTTCCCGGCCGGACTGGTCGCCCGCATGTTCAACTTCGCCCGCGCCGTCCTCTTCGAAATCACCGACCCGGGCCAGCGCGAAGCACCCAAGGTCCAGTTCACCTGACGCCGGGCCGACGCGGCCATGCTCGATTTCTTTGAGCGTCAGGAAGTCGCGCGCAAACAAACGCGCCTCCTCATCGTTTACTTTATCCTCGCGGTCCTTGGGATCATCGCCGCCCTTTATCTCGTCGCCGCCTGGTTTTTCCTTGGTTACGACGATTCCGGGCCCTTGGTCAACCAGGCTCTCGACGCCCACGTCATTCCGCGCTCCGGTTGGTGGAATCCGGAACTCTTTCTCATCGTCACCTTCCTCGCCGCCATTACCATCACCCTCGGCAGCAGCATCAAAACATTCCAGCTTGCCAAAGGGGGCCGGGCCGTGGCCGAAATGCTCGGAGGCAAACTCGTCTCCACGCAAACCACCGATCCGGAGGAACGACGTCTGCTCAACGTGGTCGAAGAAATGGCTCTCGCCTCGGGCACTCCGATGCCGCCGACCTACGTGCTGGAACTGGAGTCCGGTATCAACGCTTTTGCCGCCGGACACGATACCTCTGATGCCGCCATCGGCGTAACGCGCGGCTGCATTCACCTCCTCACCCGGGATGAACTCCAGGGTGTCATCGCCCACGAATTCAGCCACATTCTTAATGGCGACATGGCCCTGAACATGCGCCTGACCTGTCTGACGCATGGTATCCTCTTCATTGCCCTGGCCGGCTATTTTCTCCTCCGTCTGCCCGGACGAATGTTTCTCTACGCTGCGGCCAGCAACAACCGGAAAAAAGAAGGTGCCGCCCATCCGGGCATCATCCTCGCCATTCTGGTTCTGGGGGTCGCTCTCGTTATCATCGGTTCCATCGGCGTCTTCTTTGCCAATCTGATCAAAAGTGCCATCTCCCGTCAGCGCGAGTTCCTCGCTGATGCCGCTGCGGTCCAGTTCACCCGCAACCCCGGCGGCATTGCCGGTGCCTTGAAAAAAATCGGAGGCTGGGCCACCGGCTCGCGGCTGCAAACCCCCCAGGCTCGCGAAGCCAGTCACTTCTTCTTCGGAGACGGTATCGGCTCCTCCTGGTTTAATTGGTTTGCCACCCACCCCCCTCTCATTGAACGAATCCGCCTGCTCGACCCCTC
>CALFVM010000081.1 GCA_937928665.1 uncultured Candidatus Methylacidiphilales bacterium | reverse complement strand
ATCAGAGCTTCGAGATTTGGAGCCTTTGGCATTAGCCCTGCATGATGGTCGGCATGGCAAAAATTTTGGGTATTGATTTGGGAACGACCAACTCGTGCATGGCCGTGATGGAAGCCGGGCAGCCGGTGGTTCTTGAAAATTCAGAGGGGGCGCGGACGACTCCGTCCATTGTGGCTTTCACAAAATCTGGCGAACGACTTGTAGGACAGGCCGCCAAGCGTCAGGCGATTACCAACCCGAAGAACACCGTCTTTTCCGTCAAACGGCTCATTGGGCGGAAATTTTCTGAAATCAAAGGGGAGATAGGACGCTTGCCCTATAAGGTAGTCGAAGCCAGGAACGGGGACGCGCACGTCCAGGTCGAAGTGGGTGGCGAGACGAAAACATATTCTCCGGAGGAGATTTCCTCGTTCATTCTGGCCAAGTTGAAGGCTGATGCGGAAAGCAAGCTGGGCGAAAAAATCACCCAAGCCGTGATTACGGTGCCGGCTTACTTCAACGACAGCCAGCGTCAGGCCACCAAGGATGCGGGAAAAATCGCCGGGCTGGAAGTCCTGCGCATCATCAATGAACCGACAGCCGCGTCACTGGCCTACGGACTCGAAAAGAAAAAAGACGAAAAGATTGCCGTTTACGATTTGGGCGGCGGCACTTTTGACATTTCGGTGCTGGAAATTGGAGACGGGGTTTTTGAGGTCAAAGCGACCAATGGAGATACCCATCTCGGAGGCGATGACTGGGACATCGCGGTCATGGATTGGATTCTGGCAGATTTCAAAAGCGAGACCGGGATCGATCTCAAAGGTCAGGCTGATGCGCTTCAGCGGATCAAGGAAGAAGCGGAAAAGGCCAAAATCGCCCTCTCCTCTTCGCAGGACTATGAAATCAATCTTCCCTTCATTACCGCAGATCAGACCGGTCCGAAGCACATTCAGAAAAAGCTGACCCGGGCCAAGCTTGAGCAGCTCACCGACAGCCTGTTCCAGCGGACCCTCGGTCCGGTCAAGGCCTGCCTGAAGGATGCCGGTCTTTCTGAGAAAGAAGTGGATGAACTCGTCTTGGTAGGCGGGATGACCCGGATGCCGAAAGTTATCGAAACGGCCCGCAACCTGATTGGCAAGGAACCGCACAAAGGGGTTAACCCGGATGAAGTCGTCGCCGTTGGCGCGGCGATTCAGGGCGGGGTTCTCAAAGGGGACGTGCATGATGTGCTCCTGTTGGACGTCACGCCGCTGACTCTGGCAATTGAAACCGCCGGGGGCATTGCCACGGCGATGATTCCCCGGAACACCACCATTCCGACGAAGAAAACGAACATCTTCAGCACCTACTCCGATAATCAACCGGGAGTCGAAATCAAGGTTCTGCAGGGCGAACGTCCGATGGCCCGCGACAACAAGCTCTTGGGCAACTTCCACCTTGACGGTATCCCACCGGCCCCGCGCGGAGTTCCCCAGATTGAGGTGGCTTTCGACATCGACGCCAACGGTATTCTGCACGTTTCAGCCAAAGACCTTGGCACCCAAAAGGAGCAGAAAATTTCCATCACGAACTCCAGCGGTTTGTCGAAGGACGAGATCGAGCGGATGACCAAAGAAGCCGAAGCCCATGCGGAGGAAGACCGGAAAGCGCGGGAAGCCATCGAGCTCCGCAACCAGGCCGACAGCCTTGCCTATGGCGCGGAAAAGTTGGTCCGAGACAATGGAGACAAACTTGACCCGGCCAAAAAGAAGGAAGTTGAGGACGCGGTCGCGGCTGTGCGCGACGCACTCAAGGCTGACAACGCGGACAAGATCAGGACATCTCTCGATAGCCTTAACACGGTCATGCAGGCTGTATCTGCAGACCTTTACTCGAAAGCCTCTTCACCTGGTGCCGGTGCGCCCCCGCCCGGTCATGGCGGAACTAGTGAGACAGCCAAGCCATCCGAGCCGGATGTCGTCGATGCTGATTTCGAGATGGTGGACAAAGACAAAAAAGACACCTGATCGGCCAACCCTTTCTGTGCGCTGCATGGCCCGCTTGGGCGGGTTGCAGCGCGGAAAAACAAACGAAACCAAAAAGAATAACTCAAGCGACTATGAGCAACATCAAAATGAAACCGCTCGGCGACCGCGTCGTGGTCCAGCCCGTGGAAGAAGCTGAAGTCCGCAAAGGGGGCATTATCATCCCCGACACGGCTAAGGAAAAACCACAGGAGGGCAAAGTGATCGCCCTCGGCACCGGCAAAACCGATGACGAAGGCAAGAAAATCCCCTTCGAAGTCAAGAAGGGCGACAAAGTCCTTTACAGCAAATACGGCGGGACCGAGATCACCATCGACGGCGAAAAGTACCTGATCATGCGCGAGGATGATATTCTCGGCGTGGTTGAATAATCCGTCTTTAACCCAAATAACTAACCGAAAAGAAACAAACTACTATGGCAGCAAAACAACTCCAATTCGATGAAACGGCGCGTCAATCCCTGCTCCGCGGAATCGAGAAACTGGCCAAGGCCGTGAAATCGACCCTTGGGCCCGCCGGGCGCAACGTGGTCCTCGACAAAAAGTTCGGCTCTCCGACCATCACCAAAGACGGTGTCACGGTCGCCAAAGAGATTGAACTGGAAAACCCCTACGAAAATATTGGTGCCCAACTCGTCCGCGAAGTTGCGTCCAAAACTAGCGACATCGCCGGGGATGGCACCACCACCGCCACCGTTCTGGCCGAAGCGATCTATCGCGAAGGTCTGAAGAACGTCACCGCCGGCTCCAATCCGACCTCGCTCAGACGCGGGATCGACAAAGCCGTCGAAGCCATCGTCGAAGAACTCAACAAGATCTCCAAGAAGGTCAAAGACAAGGAAGAGATCAAACAAGTCGCGACCGTCTCGGCCAACTGGGACACCACCATCGGCGAGATCATTGCCGACGCCCTTGATAAAGTCGGCAAAGAC
>CALFVM010000080.1 GCA_937928665.1 uncultured Candidatus Methylacidiphilales bacterium | reverse complement strand
GCGGAAAAATAATCGTTATCGTGAAGAATGATCCCACATGAAAGGCGATCAGCGCAGCAGCGAACGGCAGTTGCAACCGCGGACGGAAAACGGCCCAAAGGGCAAACAACTCCAGGTAAACCGTCCCCCACATCAACGGCCCTCCCAGCCAGGGGTTCTCGATCAACATCTCCCCCAGCGGACTAACCGAACCTGTCTGCAACAGACGATCCGCAATATGTCGCCCCAAGCTGTCAGGCGAAAACAGGCTCGGTTCCCCCGCCACCAACTGAACCAACCCCGCCCCCACCTTGACCAAACCCGCCATCGAATACGTTAGTAACACCACAATCTGCATTCCGGCCACCCCATGCGCCACCGCCATCTTAAGGGACCGCGAAGCGCCCGCCGCGTTCCATCCCGATGGAAGCATCACCAGCAGGATCGAAAGCAAAACGGAGACGTGAAGACTGTGCCCAATCTTTCCCGTCGAGTTATTCATTGCCCAAAACAAGAGCATTCCCAACATCGCTGCCATCCGCATCATTCGAGAACCCGGCACCAGCATCGCTCCCCCTGTCCCCACCAGGAACAAAACTAGAATTCCGAAAATCCCCGCACCCGTCGGGACCCAATCCAGCCAGGCCACCGGCCAGAGCCATGGCAGGGGCCATCGTTCCATCAATCCACCCCAGGCAGGCAACACATTCAGGGCCGAGTAAAACATCACCCCATACACCGCCGGGACCAGCACCTTCGCCCGCTCATGCACCCGGTCCAGTCCGCTCAGTGGATTCTCCCCCGCCCCTCGCCACGACCCTGCCATCCATCGGCGAAACCCCCGGAGTGCCTCCCAGACGCCCCTCATCGCTCCGCCTCCCCCTCCCAGACCACCATCAATCCATCCGGCAAACCCCCGCCCAAACGCTCTTCCCGCCACCGAACCATCGTATCAACCTTCCGATGAACCAACTGGTACCGTGTGCCAGCCGCCAGGTTTGCACGCTCAAATTGATCCCGCCACAAGGCCAACTCCCCAGCATCACCCGATCGCGCTGCCCGACCGAACTTTTGAATCACATTGTAGGCCACCACTGTTGGCTGACCGACAATGCCAGGTCCACCCCTCGTAAACTCAATCGGCCCATCCGGTCCCTCCACCACCACGTAAAACTGTTCCTTCTCACCTGGCACCAGGGCAAACATCGACCACGAATAGAACGGAAACACCTCGTAGGCCGGCGGACGCAACAGAGCCAATTCGCCAACGACAAAGATGACCGCTCCGAAGGCGGCTATGCCGAGTTGCATGCGGCGGTCGATCCGCATCCCGGCGAAACCCTACTTGGACGCGGTCTGCAACTTCGTGAACATGGCGTTCATATCCGAAGCTGGCTTTCCACCCGACGTATCGAGCGAACCGTTCAGCGTCGCGGAATCCGCACACGCGAACTTTGGCGACCGTACATCACCCTTCAAATACGCATTCGCCTTCAATTCCACCCGCTCGCTTGCGGTGATGTTCCCCTCCACCGTTCCGTGAATCTCCACCGTCACGCCCTTGATGTTCGCCTTCACTTTCGCGCTTTGCCCAATGATCAGCGGACCGTCCGCCTCAATTTCCCCCTGAAACTTTCCGTGAATCTCCAGTGCCGAGGCCGAAAACAAGTTGCCCCGGAACTCAACATCTTCCGAGATGACCGCCCGGCCCGCTTTCCCTGTTGACGCTCCCACCGCACGGGTCGGCTCCACCTCGCGCACCGGCTCGACCTCCGTTTTCTCCACCTTGATTTCCTGCCGCGATGAACTCCCCGACTTCTTCAAAACATCGTTGAACATGAAAAAAACGTAGGAACCCGACCGCGATTGTCCACGAAAAACAAGCCCAGCCTGCCGAAATGTGACACGCTTGACATCAGCCACCGCTCCCTCTGTCATTCTCCCGGTCTTTCCTCATGATCCACGAAGTCATCCTTGCCCGGCTCCCTGAAGATGCGTCTCCTGACCTTGTCGAAAAACTGATGGTCGAAACCCGCATGCGCCTCCTTAAAATCCCCGAAATCCTGGGCCTTTCCTGCGGCAAGCGTATCGACCCCACCCAAAACCCCTACCCGTTTTTCATCGCCCTGGAGTTCGAAAGCCTCTCCAAAAAAAGGGTCGCTTACCAAAACCCCATCTTCACCATCTTCCTGTCCCAAGTCTTGCAGCCTGCCATCACCGACTCCACCACCCTCACCTTTGAAATGGACCCTGGCAAGGACGTCCGGTTTTCTTGACCCGTGACCGCTGCGCACCCATGCGCTAAGCTCCCCATCATGCGGGCCATTCTCCCTTTTTTCGCCTTCCTCCTCGCTGCCCCCCTTTCGGCAGCACCCGGTTCCCCACTGCCTACCTTCACCATGCCGGAAGACTCCCGGCAACTTATCCTCGGCATTGCCCCGAATTGGGACTCAACCGAGGTCACCCTGCGCCGATTCGAGCGCCGTGGCGGTCGCTGGTCCCCGGTCGGCCAACCCATCCCCGGCCGACTCGGTCGGTCCGGGCTTGCCTGGGGCATCGGTCTCCACGCCACCCCGGATTCCAACCTCAAGGTTGAAGGCGATGGCCGAGCCCCGGCCGGCGCCTTCGCCCTCGGCGGTGCCTATGGTTACGAGCCAGACGTTCCCCGTCGCCCAAACCTCCCCTACCTCCAGGTCACCGAACTCGATCTCTGGGTCGAAGATCCCGCCTCACCCCACTACAACCGTCACCTCCGCATCAACCAGCCACCCCGCACTCCATGGGAGCGCGATCAGCAAATGCGGCAAAACGACGACGCCCACAAACTCAAACTCTTCATCCACCATAACTCAGGCCAACAAACCCGGCCTGGCCTCGGCAGCTCCATTTTCTTTCACATCTGGAGAGAAGACGGTGCCCGCCCCTCTTTCGGCTGCACCGTGATGGCCGAAAACAGCCTCCGCGACCTCATCCGTTGGGTCGATCCCGCCGCCCGCCCCATCTACATCCTCCTCCCCCGCGAAGCCTACGAAATGGCACGT
>CALFVM010000079.1 GCA_937928665.1 uncultured Candidatus Methylacidiphilales bacterium | reverse complement strand
GGTGGTGACGGCGGGTCGGGTGCGGAAGAAGTTCCAGGGCCTGCCGTGGCCGGAGGGGGTGCTGGATGTGGCCGAGGAGCTCGGGCGGGTGCGGGGGATGGGGTTATGGTGGCGTTTGGGGGCGGCGTGGGTGGTGCCGTCGGGGTGGCTGGGAGGTTGGGTGGCTGGAGGGCGGGTGGATCCGGAGAGGGAAGCGGTATTGCTTTTTACGAGCGGGAGCAGCGGGATGCCGAAGGGGGTGCCGTTGAGTCATCGGAATGTGGTGGGGAACTTGCGGCAAATTGCGGAGACGGGGGTGTTTCAAGGCGGGGATGTCTTTCTGGGGAGCCTGCCGCTGTTCCACAGTTTCGGGCTGACGGTGGGGTTGTGGCATCCGCTGACGGCGGGGGCGCGGCTGGTGACGGTGCCCTCGCCGCTGGAGGCGGGAACGGTGGGTGAGGCGGTGGCGGAGGAAAAGGTGACGGTGTTTGCAACGACGCCGACCTTTTTGCGGTCGTATGTGAAGAAGTGGAAACCGGGTCAGGCGGGATCGGTACGGCTCTTGTTGACGGGGGCGGAACGCCTGGCTCCGGCGCTGGCAGCGGAGGTGGAAGGAGCGTGGGGGGTGACGGCGCGGGAGGGTTATGGGTTGACGGAGACGAGCCCGGCGGTGGCGTTGAATCAGCCGGATCCGGCCCATGGTCTGGGTGCTGCGGCACCGCAGGTGGGGGGACAGGCGGGAAGTGTGGGGCGATTGTTGCCGGGGCTGACGTATCGGTTGTGGGATCCGGAGACGGGCGAGCCTTCTGCGGAGCGGGGTGTGTTGGCGTTGCGCGGGGCGAATGTGTTTGGGGGTTATCTGGATCGGCCGGAGGCGACGGCGTTGGCGTTCCGGTCGGGTTGGTTTGTCACGGGGGATGTGGTGCGGGTGGACGGGGAGGGGTTTGTGACGATTGAGGGGCGGTTGAGCCGGTTTTCGAAGATCGGCGGGGAGATGGTGCCGCACGGGACGGTGGAGGATGCATTGCAGCGGGCCTTTCCTCCGGAGGAGGGAGGAGCGGGGCATGTCATTGTGGCGTTGCCTGACGAGGCGAAGGGGGAGCAGCTTGCGTTGGTGACGGAGTTGGGTGTGGACGCGGCAGGGGTGCGCGGGGCGTTGGAGAAGGCGGGCCTGCCTTCGCTCTGGGTGCCGCGGCGGATTGTCCGGGTAGAACGGATTCCGACGTTGGCGAGTGGGAAGGTTGATTTGGCCAGGTGCCGGGAGTTGGCGCGGGGCGGGGATTCGGGTTGAGGCGGAGGCGGGTCAGGAGCCAGGGGGTGTGGCGGCGGGCAGCTCGACGAAGAAGGTGGAGCCTTTGCCGGGTTCGCTATGGCAACCGACGCGGCCGCCCATGGCATGGGCGAGCTTGCGGACGAGGAAGAGGCCCAGGCCGGCGGAGTGTTGGTGACCGGAGCTCGTCTGGCCGAGGCGGGTGTAGGGTTGGAAGAGTTTTTCCTGTTGCTCGGGCGTGAGGCCGGGGCCCTGGTCGATGACTTCGGCGCGGATACGGTCGGCGGCCCGGGTGACCGCGAGGCGGATGCGGGAACCTTCGGGGGAATACTTAACGGCGTTAGAGAGGTAATTGGTGATGACTTGGCGAAGGGCGGTTCGGTCG
Organism: uncultured Candidatus Methylacidiphilales bacterium; assembly: GCA_937928665.1. GTDB lineage: Bacteria > Verrucomicrobiota > Verrucomicrobiia > Methylacidiphilales > CALFVM01 > CALFVM01. The sequence goes on along the minus strand of CALFVM010000079.1, from coordinate 5,444 downwards.
GCCAGGGCTTCGGTTTCGGGGAGGTGGGCGGGGAGTTCGATCCGGATGCGTTTGGCGCGGGCGGAGATTTCGAGGGAGTTGCGGGCGAAGGCGAAGATTTCGGCGAGGGCGACGGGGCGGGGATCGAGTTTGATTTCGCCAGCCTCGAGAGCGTCGACGTTGAGAAGGTTCTCGGCGAGGGTGAGCATGTGTTCGGCTTCGATGCCGAGATCTTCGAGGAGGGGTGCTTGGTCGGTGGCGGGGGCGGAGGCGGCGAGGTTGGAGATGGAGATGACGTTGCCGCAGAAGCCGCGCATGTCGTGGGAGACCATGCCGATGAACCGGTTTTTTTCGGCGTTGGCCTGGCGGAGGAGGTCGCGGGTTTGTTTGAGTTCGAGATGGGTGCGGACGCGGGCGAGGAGTTCGAGGAGTTTGAAGGGTTTGGTGATGTAATCGACGGCACCGAGTTGGAGGCCATCGACGACATCCTCGGAGTCGGCCCGGGCGGTGATGAACATGATGGGAATGTCGGCGGTTTTGGGGTTGGCCTTGAGTCCGCGGCAAACTTCAAAGCCGTCCATGTCGGGCATCATGATATCAAGGAGGACGAGATCAACGCGGCGGCGGGCCAGGATTTCAAGGGCGCGGGGACCGCTGACGGCAGAGATCACCTCGTGTCCCGCACCGACGAGGTGGCCGGCCAAGACCTGGAGGTTCTCGGGCACGTCATCAACGATGAGGATGGTGGGTTTGGGCGGGTTCACGAGGGGGGCAGGGTTTGGTGTTTGCGTTGAAGGCACGAGCGAGTTCGCGGAGGGTGTTTTCCATGTCGGCCATGGCAAAGCTTTTGGTTTGGGCATGAAGCCGTTCGGCGCAGTGCGCGAGCCCGGGGTGGCCGGAACGCTGGGCAAAGTTGGCGAGGTCGCGGGCAAATTGTTCGACTTCACTGAGGGCGGGGGCGTCGAGGAGGGTGGTCCAGCGTTGGGCGAGGGCGTCGAGCCCATCGGGCCAGGGTCCGGAAAGGAGGCTGGGTGGCGCGGCTGGCCGGGAGGGGGAAGTGGTGTCAGGGGAGGAGGGTTGGCGGCCTTCGCCGGCGGGGAGGTAGCGTCGGAGTTGGCCGGCGAGGTCGTCGCGGCTGATGGGTTTGCGGAGGAACCCGTCGCAGATGGGTTTGAGTTCGGCTTCCTCGGTTTGCATGGCGGAGGCGGTCATGATGATGACGGGGATGGAGCGAAGGGCGGGGTCGCGCTTGAGGGCGCGGGTGGCCTGCAGGCCGTCCATGACGGGCATGCGAACGTCCATGAGGATGAGGTCGGGCCGTTCGGCGGCGGCGAGGTCGAGTGCTTCGCGCCCGTTGGAGGCTTCGAGCAACTGGTGGGAGGTGCCGTGGAAGAAGGCGCGAATGAGGTCGCGGTTCATGACGATGTCGTCGACGACGAGGATGCGTGCGGGGGCAAGATCGGCGAGGGAGAAGACCGGTTCTTTACCGGGGGCGGGGGAGCCTTTGGCGATGGAGCCGGCCTGGTAAACTTCGGGAAAATGGAAGCGGAAGGTGCTACCGCGGCCGGGTTCGCTGTGGAGTTCGATGCGGCCGTTCATCATTTCGGTCAGACGCCGGGTGATGGTGAGGCCGAGGCCGGTGCCGCCGTATTTTTTCTGGCTCTGACCGGTTTGTTGGGAGAAGGCTTCGAAGATGCGTTCCTGTTCGGGGGTAGGGATGCCGACGCCGGTGTCGCTGACCTCGAGGGTCAGGGCCCAGGTGCCCTGGGAAGCTCCGGCTTCTGCCCGGGCGCGCATGGTGACCGAGCCGGTCTCGGTGAATTTGAGGGCGTTCCCGACGGAGTTGAAGAGGATCTGGCGGAGGCGGACCTCGTCGAGCATGAGGTTGGTGGGGAGACCGGGGGCGGTTTCGGCGATGAGTTCGAGGCCTTTTTCTTCGGCGCGCTGGGAGAAGATGTGGCGGACGTCGTTGATGACGGCTTTGACGTCGACGGCGTCGAATTCGAGGGCGAGTTTTCCGGCTTCGATTTTGGAGAGGTCAAGGATGTCGTTGATGAGGGCGAGGAGGGTGCGCCCGGAGGAGCTGATGGCGTGGAGGTAGCTGCGTTGGCGATCGCCTTCGACCAGGCCGGAAAGGAGTTCGGAGAAGCCGAGGATGGCGTTCATGGGGGTGCGGATTTCGTGAGAGACATTGGCGAGGAATTCGCTTTTGGCCTGGTTGGCGGATTCGAGGGCGCGCATGGCGTTGCGGAGGTCGGCTTCGGCCTTTTTCTGGTCGGTGATGTCGCGGACGATGCCTTCGTAGAAGAGGGGTTGGCCGTTTTCGTCGCGGATGAGGCGGGCGTTTTCGTTGATCCAGACGGTGGAACCATCGGCGCAGCGGACTTCGGCCTCGAAGTATTTGACCACGCCCCGTGTTTCGATGAGGTTTTGGAAGTCGGCCCGGCGTTGGGGATTAACGTAGATGTTGGTGGCCTGGACCATGGCTTGGAAGAAAGCGTCCTTGGAGGGGTATTTGTAGATGGCGGCGAGGGCGTCGTTGGCTTCGAGGTATTGGCCCTGGAGGGAGGTTCGGAAGATGCCGTCCACGGAGCCTTCGAAGATGTTGCGGTAGTTGCGCCCGGCGCGAATGAGCTGGCGTGCGACGGTGTTGAAGGCTTCACCGACCTGGCCGAGTTCGTCTTTGGCGGAGATTTCGACCAGGATGTCTTCTTCGCCCCGGGTCATCCGTTCGGTGGCGTCTTGCAGGGTGCGGACGGTGCGGGTGATGGAGCGGTAGAAGGCCAGCCAGAGGTAGACGGCGAGGGCGACGGCAGTAAGGGCGAGGGTAGTGAGGAGGTAGAATTCGCGTTGCAGTCGATCGGCGCGAAAGCGGAGGACGGTTTCGAGTTGTCCGGCGGCGCGGTCCCAGAGTCGGTTTTGGCTGGTGAGGGCAAGGGCGGCGGCGTTGAGGAATTGTTCGGGTCGGAAACGGTCGCGGGTGTTGGAGGTGGTGAGGTCATCGATTTGGCCGAGGAGACCGGTCATGGCGGAGACATATTGGGAGAGCGGTTGGTCGATGGCGGCTTGGACGGTGCCGGAGGGGTTGTGGTGGGAGGCGATGTCGAGGCCGCGCTGGAGTTTGTCGAGATTGCTCCGGAGGAGACCGCCATCGGTGGCGAGGATGTGGATGTCCTCGGGGGTGAGGGGGCGGCCTTCGGCGGCACGGCGGGCGACGAGGGTGCGGGCACCGGCGAGGAGGGAACCGCTTTCGGGGAGCTTGAGGAGGATGGCATCCATCAGGTAGTAGGAATCGAGATCGGGATCGAGGATGAGGGTGCTGCGATCGCCGACGAAGGCCATGAGCCGGGCGAGGTCGGCCCGGAGTTTTTGGAATTGAGCGTCGCTGATTTCGGGGGTGAGGCTGGGGAGCTGGGATTTGAGGTCGTTCCAGGTGGCCAGAAGGATTCGGGTGCGCTGGGAGGTGCCGAGTTTGGAGCCAAGCCGCCGATCAACATCCGCGAGGGTTTGCATGAGGGCATCGATTTCACTTTGGCGAACGGGGTAGTGTTCGAGGGCAAAGGGTTCGTCGGCGAGGTAAGCCCGGGCGAGGGACATGGCCTGGGGGAGTTCGTCGTGGAGGCGGTGGAGGGGGACGAGGTAGTGGACGCCGGCGATTTCGAGTTCGGCGATGGCGATTTGCTCGCGGATGCGGGTGTGGAGGAAGAGGAGGGTCAGCGCGAGCGGAAGGGCGAAGCAGAGGCTGATGAGGGCAAATTTCTTGGGGAAGCTCAGCCGGTCGAGCAAACCGATGGCGGGCCGAAGCCAAGCGGGAAGCGTGTTGGATCGGTCCACGGCTGGAGGGTAGCCGGGCCTGGTTGGGGGTCAAGCAGGCTAGGTTTGGTGCCGGTCAGGAGAGAGCGTCGGTCAGGGAGGCGGTGAGGAGGCGAACGCGCTGGCTGAGGGCGGTGGCGATGCCGACGAGGAGGATGAGGCCGGCGCCAGGGTTGTCGGCGAGGTAAGAGTTGAGGTTATCGCGGTCGATGCGCCAGAGCTGGGAGAACTCGCGGGCGCGGACGCTGGCACTGGCGGGGCCGGGATCGAAGACGGAGGTTTCACCGACGGCTTCGCCGGGATTGATGACGCCGATGAGAACGTCTTTTTCAAGACCAGTGCGGCGGACTTCAAGCTGGCCTGAGATAAGGAGGTAGAGATGCTCCTGGGGCCAGCCTTGTTCGATGAGATCGTGTTCGGGGTTGGCGGGAACGAATTCGCCGTAACTGGAGAGAAGCACGCGGTCTTCCTCTTTGAGATCGGCGACGAAACCCACCGGGGGAAGCACAGGCTGGTCCAAGCCCTCAGTCATTTCTCTAAAGTGCTCGTTTGGAGTAAAGGCGTCAATCTAATCCATGGATTCGTGGGGACAGGAACATGGTCATTTCCTGGGAAGCAGCAGGTCGCCGGGCGCGATCTTCTTCGAGGCGCTTTTCGACGTCGGGCCAGACGGTGGCCGTGGTGAGGAGGAAGTAGAGTCCGAGGATGATGGCGGCGGCGGCCCAGGGGAGTGGGCCGGTGGGGCGATGGTGGACGGAGGTGTCGAGATCGCGGTCCCAGGTGGTTTCGCCGAGGAGAGTGAGTTTGCGGTAGGCCCAGATTTGGGTGACCTGGGTGAGGATGGGGATGCGCATGGCCAGGCCGCGAACCCAGACCAGGACGGTGCGGGAGAGGGCTCGGCCAAAGGTGGGGCGACGCCCGGCCGAGTCGGTGACGGAGGTGCGGAAAAGCCATTTGCCGGGGGTGGCACCGAGGGTGGTGAGGAAGGCGGCCTCGGCCAGCATGGAACCGAAGACGAGGATAAAGAAGGCGATGGCGTTTCCTTCCGGGCCGGGCTGAAGGTGGAGGGCCGAGGTAGCCGAGGCGATGGCGATGGAGGCGAGGGTGAAATCAACGCTGCGGGCCCAGAAACGACGCCACGGTTTGGGTCCGGGCAACCAGGCTCCGCTTGGATGCCAGAGGATGGTCTCAAGGGCCGGGATTTCTTCGGCGGGTGTCCAGTCTTCGAGGCCATCGTGCCAGGCAAGGGTGGCGGGGTTGGCGCGGCCGTCCTGGAAGCGGGCGATGATTTCCGACCAGAGGAAGGGACCGGCTTCCTGCCCGTTTTCGTCCAGGAACCAACCGTCTTGCCCCAAGCCATCAGGCAGGGGCGGCGGCTCGGGCGGGGTCATTCCATGGCTCCGGCAAAGGCGACGGTGAGTTCTTTGGGACCGTGGGCGCCGAGGACGAGGATGCGTTCGATGTCTCCAGTGCGGCTGGCGCCGGTGATGAAGCTGATCATGCTGGGCGGGTTGTCGTGGTAGGTGTGTTCGATGTAGGCGAAAGCTTCCGGCAGGTCGGGGACGAGTTTGGCCGGGTTGGCCAGGACGATGTGGTGGGGCGGGAAGACGGTCAGGGCGCGACCGCCGCAGGTGCGGCTGGTGACGAGGATG